>BPTO01000001.1 GCA_023705985.1 Candidatus Heimdallarchaeota archaeon
ACTGGATAGACCTTTATCCGTAAAATATCGTTTTTGAGCTCCTTCACCCCTCGGAGTATCTGGAAGAGATCGTTCTCTAGAGTATCTTTCTGTTAAGAAACCACCTGCCAAAGGACTATAAGAAATAACACCAATTCTGTATTTCTTAATCACATGATACATTTGATGCTCAACGAGCATTCTTCGTATTATACAATAGGGCGGTTGTACAGTCTCAAATCTTGCATAACCATATTTTTCACTTACCCAAAAAGATTCCACCAATTGCCAAGGATGAACGTTTGAAGCGCCTAAATAGTTAACTAAACCTTCATCTACTAGAATGTTGAGTGTATGAAGTGTCTCTGCAATTTCTGTGTCATTGTCAAAACTGTGAATCTGATAAAGGTCTATCCAGTTGGTTTGTAATCGTTTTAAGCTTCCAGCTATTGCTTGATGCACATGACGTCTACTCAATCCTTTATCATTTATATCATCACTCATTGCTCCACGAAGTTTAGTGGCAAGAATGAGATCATTTCTTATTCCTCTGTCTTTTAACCATTGTCCAATTATTTCTTCTGATTTGCCAGGATAACTATTATCTGCCCAACGGCTGTAAATATCAGCAGTATCAAAACAATTAATCCCTAGTTCGATTGCTTTATCCATTACTTTAAATGATTCTTCTTCATTTATTCGCCACCCAAATTGCATTGTTCCCAGAATTATTGGGGAGATTTTGATACCTGTTAAACCCAATCTTTTGTACTCCATAAATAAGAACAGCTACTTTTTAGATAAAAAGATTACCTTGTTTAAACTCTTTGATTGTTAAAATACTTAATAATATTATGAGATTAGAATAGAAAATAGTACCATAAAAATAATACCTGTTTAAGCACCTAACTATTTAATATCGTTTCATCAATATTGAAAACAAATTGAGTAGCATATTCAAAGGAATAAAAGAAATTATAAGCAAGAAAAGAAAAGAGGAAATTAGAGAACTAGTAATTGCCCACTATATGGAACTACTCTTCTAATCTGTTCATTTCTTTTATCTTCTAATGTTAATTTTTGCTTGTTAATCATTTTTAGATGTTGGTTTTTATTTGATGGGTTCATTTCTATCAATCCTTTCTATGATACTCTATAAGACGACAGTATTTAAACGGTTTCAAATTTATTTCAATAATTGTAAGTTAAAAAACTCAATATAACTTACCATTTCAGAAACAATAGTAATGTTAGAAGAAAAGTAATGTGTTTAAAGGTGTGAATAGAAGATTCAAGCGTGATTGTAAAGAAAGAAGGATATAAAGATAAAAAAGAAAAGATGGAGCCCTGAGCGTGATTCGAACACGCGACAACTGGATCTTCAGTCCAGCGCTCTCCCGCTAAGCTATCAAGGCACGCTTTTTGATAAATTTCGATGTTACTTTCGTTCTAATCGAGTTCTATTAAAAAGTTTACGCTTATGTTTTGATTTGCTAAGCTTTATATCATAGTTATGCACCTTAAATTTGAGGATAAGGTTATGTCCAAGCAAAGATATTATTATCGTAAAAGCTACACTGGAAGCTACTCTGCTTTTGGCACTGCTTTCGTTTTTGCGTTAGTTGGAGTAATATCACTTATATTTAGATATACAGACATCGATTTCATAGGACTAGCAGATTGGGGATATTGGTTGTTTATTCCTGCCTTCTTTATTGCTTTGGGGGCATTCAAAGATTATTTTAATGATAGTAGATTACGTAAACATGTCTTACTGTCACTTCAAAACACAACTGGTAATCGCATTAACTTAGATCAATTTTCTAAAGAAATAGGTATTAAACCCAATGGTATTCTACGAGTGTTAGTTGACCTTCGAGTTAAGGGTTTGATTAAATATAGTTATGACTCCAATACAGGTGAAATACTTCTAGGGGAATCAATACAATATTGTCAGGCCCCAGAATTTGTTGAACCTCCTTCAAAGAAACAGTTAGAAGTAATATTTCCTTCGAGTGAAACGGAATATTGTCCATACTGTGGACATAAAGCGATTTCTGAAGCGCAATTTTGTGAAAACTGCGGATCAAAATTACCTTAATCTTTTTCCTTTTTCTTTCAAACAAAAACTTTATCGAAGACTTTATTATATGAATTCAAATTTATTCACATGAGTTCTGAGAAGGTGAAGGTCTATTTTGGTTCTGTTCAGCACGGAAGAGCATTACCCTTTGCTTCTTTTGCAGCAAAAGTAGACAAAATCACAGATATATTGATTGAACAAACTAAGATTGAACCAAAAGACAAGGTAGCTATCAAGATGCACCTTGGTTTCAGTGATGGTTATCAAACATTACCTGTTTTTTTCATCAGACGGATTGTGGAAAAAATCAAGAAAACAGGAGCTTTTCCATTTATAACAGACAATCCCACTGCGGTATACAATGCAGTTAACAGAGGATACACTGAGTACACTTGTGGATGCCCAATTATACCCATAGCTGGTGTAAAAGATGGTTATGTCTCTAGCGTAGGAATTGGTGGTTTTGCAGGTTTTGATTCCTTAGATTTAGCTGGTGTTCTAAAAGATGCTGATGTTCTTGTTGATCTTTCCCACATCAAAGGCCATGGAGCTTGTGGATTTGGGGGAGCAATAAAAAACTTAGCCCTTGGGGGATACTCAGGTCCTACAAGATGGAAAAAAATACACGGAGCAAATTATTCCTCCGATATGTGGGACAAAGAGAAAGGCACCCCAGAATTAGCTAAGAAACTTGTGGAAATGTGTCCTTATCATGCTTTAAACTATAATGAAGAGAAACACGAATTAAGAAGAAATTATCACGACTGTAGACAATGTATGACTTGTTTAGAAGTTGATCAAGGTATGGGGGCTGTAAAGCTTCCTAGAGAAAGCTACACAGCCTTTCAGGAAATGATGGCGATAGCAACTCAAAAAGTACTTGAGACTTTTAAACCTGAAAAAATATTCTACATTAGTTTCCTTCTTCAGATTACAGCTTATTGTGATTGTCTAGGTATGGGCCAACCTTTTATTGTCAATGATATAGGTGTAGTGGGATCAACTGACATCGTAGCAATTGAAACTGCTTCTTTAGATCTTATCAAGGAAGAAGGTTTAATTGAAAAAAATATACCACCATTCTTCAAGAATGCAGATTTTGATCCTGAAAAGGATTTTCATCCATTTACAAGAGTTCATGGTCCATACAAAGATCCCTATGAAGTAGTACGATTTGTTGAAAAAATGGGTATAGGTACTTCAGATTACGAAATAGTTGAGATTCTATCCCCTAAAGAAACATCTAAAATGGAACCTCCAAAAAGACAATTTGAAGGAGAACCAACCTTTTTCTAATGTTGATTCTTCCTTTTTATTTACTCTTTTAATCTTTTTACGCCAAGAGCTGTGGCTAAGAGGTCTATTACTATACCATAAGCGAAACCTGCTAGGAAGGTTGGCCAATCAAGTAAATCTGAAGATAAGAAGAATTGAAGACTAACAATTATGCCAAACATCAAACCACGCATTCCTGTGTTTAACCACTTTTTTGTAGGGGTTCCAGAGAAGAATATTAAATTACCAGCTAAACCGATAATCATACCCATAATAATGCGGTTATACCATAACCCTACAAGTATTACTTCATTACCTGTCCAACCACCAATTCGACCACTTGCACCAAGTATACATATAACCCCTAACAGTGCTCCTGTTAGAGTTGCTATACCAAATCGTTTATAGTTCATAGTACTTATGACCTCAAGGATTCTTAAAAATTCTTTCATATAACGATAAAAGGATTATTGAACATATTTTTGCAAGGCAATTAGTCTATTTGAAATTATTGTTTTATCGTTCAAGTTTTTTAAGAATGCGTCCATAGAGCCTCATCGAATATTTTTTAAAGTCTCACTATGTCTACCTCTTGAGGTGAGTGTATGGACTTAAGTGGTCGTCATCTTTTAAGTCTTAAAGATTACACACCAGAGGAAATTCGTTATCTTCTTGACGAATCTAAAAAATTCAAAGCTGATTTTAAAGCATACAAGCGAAATCGAGTCTTAGATGGGTTTACATTGGGAATGATTTTTCAGAAAAAATCGACAAGAACAAGAGTTTCTACAGAAACTGCAATGTTCTTTTTAGGTGGTCACGCTCTATTCCTTGGACAAGATGATATCCAACTAGGCGCAGGTGAATCAATTAAAGATACTGCACGTGTTTTATCTCGAATGGTAGACGGTATTTTAGCTAGAGTATATGCACATGAAGATGTTGATATACTTTCAAAAAATTCTTCAATACCCGTTATTAATGCTCTTTCTGACAAATATCACCCATTGCAAATATTGGCGGATTTATTAACAATTGAAGAGCATAAAGGAAAACTAGCTGGATTGAAACTTGCTTGGGTTGGCGATGGCAACAATGTTTGTAACTCCCTTCTTATTGGTTGTGCAAAAATGGGTATGAATATGTCTGTCGCCACGCCTAAAGGTTATGAACCGTCTGAAGAAATTGTAGAATTAGCCAAAGATATTGCTGAAGACAATGGAGTAAAAATCATTATAAGCAATGATCCTGTTGCTGTTGTCACTAATGCAGATGTTGTTGTAACTGATACATTTGTATCAATGGGTGAAGAAGCTGAGGCTGAGAAAAAGCTTGCACTATTCAAAAAATATGTTATAACTAAAGAATTAGTAACAAATGCAAAAAGCAATTATATATTCATGCACTGTTTACCATATAAACACAAAGAAGCTACAGAAGAAGTTTTTGAATCAGAGAATTCCGTTGTTTTTGATGAAGCTGAAAATCGTCTCCACACAGTTATGGCAGTTCTAGCCTCTTTAATGGGTTAAAGTTGTTATTTCTTCTTTTTCCTTATTTTTTCTTCTTAGTTCAGTTATTTTCATACTTGCTCTTTCTCGTGCTATCATTTTAGCTATAGTGTTCGTAATCACGCCCTTAAGTGGTGGGATAATTCTTATCAATTTAATTAGCAAAACAAAAATCTGTGGCTGAATTACATTTTTCTTTGGTTTCTTTATTAGTTTCACTATTCTTTTTGATAGAGGATTAACCTCGTATTTTAAACATCGACCAGTTGCTATCCCCGCAACAGCGTTAAACTCTGTATCATAAGGCCCTGGTAGTACTGTTGAAACGCTTATTCCATAGTTTTTTACTTCCTCTCTAATACAATCACTAAAGATTTTCACTGCTGCTTTTGTTGCGGAATAGACAGCAAAAGGGTAAACTGGGAGCAAAGCAAAGAATGAAGAAATATTGATAATGTGTCCTCCTCCTCCCTTTTTCATGATAGGGATGATTTTTCTTGTAAGCATGATAAGAGCTTTAACATTTGTTTCTAACAACTCGTCTATTTCTTCTTCAGGTTGTTCGACGATTAAATTTGCTTTCCCTATACCAGCATTGTTTATCAAAACGTCAATTTGTCCGAACTCTTGCAATGTTAAATCAATGATTTTGTTTCTATCTTCTGCGTTTCTAACATCCCCAATTATGGGTAAGAAATCAATATTGGCTTTATCTAGTTCTTCTGCTGTTTCCCTTAATTTGTCACTTCGCCTAGCAACAATTACTAATTTAGGTTTATATGGAATAAGAGCAAGCGAAACAGCTTTTCCTATTCCTGAAGAAGCCCCAGTGATAATGATGGTCATATTTTGGTAAGTCATAGAATCAGAGCTTTATCTAAACAAGAATATAAAAAAACCACAATTATTGTACTACGCACTATATCAAAAAGTACTCTTTACCAAGACTTTCAAGTAACTCAATCGCGTTCTTTCTCTGTTCGGATCTTGCTCCTTTCTTATCGATTAATGCTCCAATCGGTGTCTCAAGAGTCTTTGTAAAAGCTTGAGATATGTTTTCTTTATTTAAATCGTCAAGAGTATGTTTTGCTGCCATATGACTGATATACACATTTTCATTCTGCATTAAATACTTGTGAAATCTATAAGCATAGTGATTTCCACCAAGACCAATAAAACATTCGCCTTTGAAATTTTGGGTATTTATGAACTGTTGGGCTGTTTCAACAATCGCTTCACCCACAGCTTTGGCTGCTTTCTCATCTTTCCACTGGTCTTCACTACTTCCTAACTCCATGAAGATTAGTGGACATTTCATGCTGGTTGGTCCGTGATGTGTAATTTCCAAATCAACTTTGTAATTCTCTAAGCTATATTCTTCCTTTTTGTTTTTCAAATGCAATAATCCAAATTTTAATGCTTGACACGAGGTGTAGGAAAGTTCACACTCTCTTCCAGCAAGTGTTATCTTTGACCAATTACCAGTGGGATGGATTAATAAAGCAGGGGTTCCTGAAACTGCTCTGTGTCTACTGGCGACAATAAACAAATCTGCTTGTATTTTTTTTTCAAGATGATTGCTTTCTACTCCATCTTTCTTTGAAAAAACTATCTTAATGTCATCTGGAGACTTTTCATGTTGAAAGACCATATTACTATCAAATGTTTGATCAGATTCCTTGAAATATGAACCATTTTCAAGACCTTTCCAAATAGTGTTAGAAGCTATATCAGGTTCTGGAATTACAATCGCTACTTTTGTCTTAATAAACAATTTAACCACATCTTTATGATACTGAACGCAAGATAATAATCTTTTTTATATTTAGAGATTAATCTACGTATTCTACTTGAAAACAATTTTCCTCAAGTTTTTTTATGCATGTTAATTCATTCAATTTTAAGTCTATTTCTTGTTTAGTGACTACAGGAAAGCCATAAAATTTATTTGTGTATTTTGGTTTTCTTTTATTTTTTATTCTCTCCTCAATATACTCAATATGCCTTTGGATTCTTTTTTTGTTATACTCGTTTGCATATTCAACTATTTCATTGATGCCTGTTTGAATAATTTCGCAGAAATTCTCATCAATTTCAATACCGATACTATTTCTTGTAGAAGCCATTGCTGCAAAAGTAGTGGTTCCTGTACCAAGAAAAGGATCCAAAACTATGTCCCCTTTGAGTGAAAACATATTGATTAAACGATAAGCTAGCTCAAAAGGAAATGCTGCGCTCCTTTTTCTTACTTTTGTGTTTTTTATAGACTGATTAACTCCCCTAAGATCCCATATATCTGAAAACCAAACATTTCGTTCCTCCCAGAAATATGGGCTTAGAGATCTTTTCTTTTTTTCTCGTTCTGTTGAAAATTCTCTTTTCCCTCCCTTTCTAAGAATAAGAATATATTCATGTTCTAAAGTAACATAAGCTCCAGGGGGGAGCATACCTGACCCTAAAAACTTATTTGGGATGTTAGTTAGCTTGGTCCAAATAATAAACGGTAAACACTTAAACCCGATTTTTAAGCAATGTGAAATAATTCTTGTGTGTGACGGATATAAATTAAAATCATCGCCCAAACTTCTAGTTGCATCACCTATGTTAATACAAACTATACCATTTTTTTTCAAAACCCTGTATGTTTCATTCCAGACTTTATCTAATTCTTGATGCATCAATTCAAAAACTAAATCACCTGCATGCTTTGCTAAGGCTTTTCTTATCTTTGAATTTTGCAAGGAGAACACTTCATCCCACATTTCAATCATGGGATAAGGACAACTAGTAACCATCAAATTTACTGTTTCATCTTCAATTTCTTTGATATCTTGGGAATTTTTGAAATAAATCTTATGGGATGTTATCATTCAGAAACTAATTCTTTTTACTAGTTTTAAGTTTATTCCCAGATTAAATTTAGAATAGTTAAATCAATGAATGAAAATGAGTTGGGAAAAGATTTTTGAAGCTTATGCTTCATTCACCTTTAGTGCGAGCTTCTCATGTAAAAAGAGTTCTGAGAAAGAAATAAGAGGAGAAGTCAGATGGCATCAAACAATAAAGTATCAAAAAACAATGCTTCAACCCCTATGCCACGTCAAGTTTTAATTTGTGAGGGTAAAAATTGCTTATCATCCAAATCCGACGAAATTCATAAAAATTTCGGGAGAGAAGTTGTTCGAGCTGGTATTCAAGAAAACTTAGATATTAGTTTGACAAGTTGTCAAGGTTTTTGCGATCAAGGGCCATTGGTTTTTATAAAACCCGAAGGGACGTTGTATTGTAAGGTTGAACCTGAAGACGTGAAAAAAATAGTTGAATCACATTTGGTTCAAGAAAAACCAGTAGAAGAGTTATTTTATGAAGATCCTAAATCAGGTGAGAAGATAGAAAAATATACAGATATTGAGTTTTTTAAAAATCAGGAGGCAATTTTAAACATCCTAGCTGATTCTGTACCACAAAAAGAAGCGGAGCTTATCGCAAGCTTAAATGGTCTTATTGCATCGGAAAATGTCTGTATTGTTGACTTAACAGCCAATTATCTGTTATCTTTCATATTAAATGAATCATGTGGTAAATGCGTACCATGTCGCGATGGTTCTCTTATTGCACTAGGTTTAATAGAAAAAATCAGGAACGGCGAAGCAGAACTAGAGGATTTGGACGATCTTGAACGAATCTGTTTGACTATGAAAGAGGCATCTCTTTGTGAAGTAGGCCAAAATGGTGCAGAGCCTGTTCTTTATACATTGAAACATTTTAGAGTAGATTTTGAAGAACATATTAGAACACTAAGTTGCAGATCAAGAGTTTGTACCAAATTGTATACTTTCATTATCAACCAAGACCAATGTATAAAATGTGGTATTTGTAAGAGAGTTTGTCCTGCTGGTGCAATTACAGGATCAAGAGAAACAGGTTTCAAGATCAACTGTAGCCGATGTACCTACTGTCAGATGTGTTACAAGAGATGCCCAAAAGGAGCTATATACAAGAGCAGAGGCAAATGTTAGAGAGAAAGAAAATAACTATAACTGTTAATGGTAAAGAGATTGAGTGTTTTGAAGATGAAACCTACTACGAGGCTATTACAAAATATGGAATAGAAATACCGATACTCTGTCACGAACCAGAATTAAATCCAGATGGTGCTTGCAGAGTTTGCGTAATAGAGGTTGAGCGACAAAAAACACTAGTAGCGTCATGTAATACTCTTGTGAAAAAAGGAGCTATTGTTCATACAGAAAGTGAGCGCGTTAAACGGGCTAGAGTTGTTGTAATTGAATTACTTCTTGCATCGCATCGTTCAGATTGTGTAATTTGCGAAAAGACTGGTGCTTGTAAAGTACAACAGTTAGCAACAAAATATGTTCCAGAAATAGATATTAGAAAGTATATAGGCACAAGACCTAGAGTAAATCTACACGAAAACAATGAATTTTTTGAATTGAATTATTCTGCTTGTGTTCGTTGTGGTCTTTGTGTTAGAGCTGCAAATGAGATTCAGGTTTGTGGTGTCTTAACTATGACTCATAGAGGGTTTGATACATATCCTAGTCCTGATTTTGGCAAAACCTTTGAAGAAGCTGGGTGTGTTTCATGTGGTAGCTGTGTTGCAGTTTGTCCATCAGGTGCCCTCGTTGCACATGATTATAAGAAATCTAATAAGGTATTTGAATTAGATAGAATCACAAGTATCTGTACTTACTGTGGTGTAGGGTGCCAATTTGATATATTAATCAATCGACAAACAAATAAAATCGAGTACATAGATTCAAATAGAAGTAACCCTGTTAATGGATTAGCTCTTTGTGTTAAAGGTAGATATGGTTGGGATTTTGTACACCACCCCGAGAGATTGAATGTTCCTTTAATCAAAAAGGATGGCAAATTCACTGACGCTTCATGGAAAGAAGCTTTTGATTTAATTGAGCAAAAATTTAAGCAAATTAAAAAGGAAAGTGGTTCTAATTCCCTTGCATTCTTAACTTCTGCGAAGTGCACCAATGAAGAAAACTATCTCATGCAGAAGCTAGCTCGAGCTGGATTTGGAACCAACAATATTGATCACTGCGCTAGACTTTGTCATGCTTCTACTGTTACAGGTTTAGCCAAAGCTTTTGGATCTGGAGCAATGACAAATAGTATTTCTGATTTAACTAGGGATTCAGAGGTAATTTTCATTATAGGAAGCAATACAACGGAAGCTCACCCTATTATAGGTTCAAAAATAAAACATGCTGTTGCACAAGGAATATCAAAATTAATAGTTGCTGATCCTAGAAGAATAAATCTTGCCGATTATTCAGAAGTTTTCCTTCAACATCAACCTGGTTCTGATGTTGCATTAATCAATGCAATGCTTAAGGTTATCGTTGATGAAGGATTAGTCGATGAGAAATTCATAAAAGAAAGAACTGAAGGCTACAAAGAACTGAAAGAATCATTAGATAAAATTTCTTTAGAGTTGCAATGCAAAATAGCTAATGTTAGCGTTGAAGATGTAAAAAAAGCGGCTATTTTATATGCACAAGCAACCACAGCAGCGATTGTTTATTCAATGGGTATAACTCAACACACTACTGGTACTGATAATGTGTTGTCGCTTGCTAATTTAGCTATGATAACAGGAAATATCGGTCGCCCTGGAACAGGAGTCAATCCTCTTAGAGGTCAGAATAATGTGCAAGGAGCTTGTGATTTAGGAGGATTGCCAAACGTATATCCGGGATATCAACAAGTTTCAGAACCTAACATCAAAGCTAAATTTGAGAAAGCTTGGAATGTAAAAGCTTTAGATAGTAAACCTGGTTTAACTGTTGTTGAGATGATGTATGCAGCTCACGAAGGAAAAGTTCGTGGGATGTATATTATGGGAGAAAATCCTGCTCTAAGTGATCCTAATCTTAATCATGTTCGTGAAGCTTTAGAGAAAGTAGAGTTTCTAGTCGTGCAAGATATTTTCATTACTGAAACTGCTAAATATGTAGATGTTATTTTACCAGGAAGATCATTTGCTGAGAAAGATGGGACTTTTACTAATACTGAAAGAAGAGTTCAGCGAGTACGGAAAGCAGTAGGTCATATAGGAAACAGAAAGGATGATTGGGAAATACTTCAGATTATGCTAAATAGATTTGGAATTGAGGTAGATTACCAGAGTCCAAGTGACATAATGGATGAAATTGCAGAAATTTCCCCAATTTATGCTGGGATTGATTACAAGAGAATCGAGGAAATTGGACTACAATGGCCTTGTAAGGACAAAAACCATCCAGGAACAAAAATCCTCCATCATGGAGAATTTAGCAGGGGTAAAGGTAAGTTCCATACAATTTCTTACATTGACCCTACCGAATTACCTGATGAAGAATATCCACTTATCTTGACTACTGGTCGTATTCTATATCATTTCCATACAGGTGAGATGTCGCGAAGATCAATTGGTCTTCATGCGCGCAGACCAATTGAAAGAAGTCAAATCAACACGCGGGATGCAGAACAACTAGATATCAAGGATGGTGATAGAATTTCTATCGAATCTAGAAGAGGTAAAATAGAAACTATTGCAAGAGTTACTGATAAAATACTGGAAGGTGTTGTATTCATGTCTTTCCATTATAAGGAGTCAGCTGTAAATCTGCTGACTAATGATGCTTTAGATCCACTTGCAAAAATACCTGAATTCAAAGTTTGTGCAATTAAAGTTGCAAAATTATAAATCTTCGTAAAATCATAATTTTTTTCGAGGCCTTATTTCCATTCTTTCTTTTAACTCACGTATTGTTCTAATGTTCCTTTCATTTTGTTCTTCTGGAACTGTTTGTAATAGGTCTTGTAAAGCGTGAAGTGCTAGGAAAGGCAATTTGTTATCTATCCAATATTGGTACTCGTGCTTTAAAGCAACAGAAGCCCAATCTAGATACTCAGCTCTACTGATTTTAGAGTTCATCCCAAAATACATTCCCCAAAGAAAAGCCGCGTAAAAATTCTTGGTTTCTATTAATGTTTGTAAGAATTCACTTTTGTTTTCCTTTTCTTCCTCTATTTCAATCTTCAGAAGGTTTGAACGTCGAATAATTTTAGGGGGTAATACAGTAACATTTGTGGTAGTATCTATTTTATTTTCTATAAGCTGAATATCGCTAGGTTGATTGATGTTCTTAAAGATTAGTGGTGATAGATTGTTGGTTTCAAGAATCTCTGTTGCATTATATATCTGCAGATGGGGAGAAAGCCTAATTATTACATCCGCCCTAGATAAGTGAAGTTTCAAGAACTGTGAAGGAATATATATTTTTGAACCACATAAACAAAGCAAAGGCTCTATCATTCCATTTTCGTGACATAGAAAACTTGTTCCACATTTATTTACACTCATATTATTCAAAATTCCTAATTCTAAAAAGGGTCGATCAGAGGGGATGAATTGAATATTCTTATCCTCATATTTCATTAAAGAAGAGAATATCCCAAGGAGAACGCCTTTAAACTTTATGTTCTTCTTGTCAATAACAAAACTGGGAGAAGGTGATATTTCATATTTTTTTATTGTTTTGAGATACAGGTTTTTTCTAGCTTGTGTGTTTACGGAAATTGAAATCTTAGGAAAATAGCCTTTTCCCTTATTCAAAAGATGAATTAGGATAGGTATGTCATGAAAAGAAGTCAAAATTTTATCTTCCCAGTTGTTTCTTTGTGTCTGGAAACGACGAGATAAACCCCCAGCTAAGATAATTAAGACGGTATCACTCATTATTTAAGTCTAGACTTGCTTCCATAAATTACTTTTGTCTTTAATTAAAATAAATAAAAAAAATAAAATGATTGGGAGAATTTAATCCTCAGATTCAGTTTCTTCCTCAATTACTTCTTCAACAGCTTCTGTTATGTCGTCAATTTTTTCTTCAACCACTTTCTCTACAATATCTTCGAGTGATTCGCCTATTACATCTTCAACGACTTTTTCAGCAATTTCCTCTGTTGTTTCGTCACTTAGTTCTATTGATGCTGTTTCAATTACTTCTTCAATAACTTCTTCAACAACTTCTTCGATAGTATCTTCTGCATCTTCAACAACTTCTTCGATAGTATCTTCTGCATCTTCAGCAACTTCAGTAGCTTCTTCAACGGCCTCAGCTACGGTATCAACTATGGTTTCTGTAACAGATTCAACGGCTTCCTCAACAATTTCTTCAATAGCATCTTTAGCTACCGCTTCTGGAGTTTCTTCTTCAGTTTCCTCAACTATCAAAGGTTGCTCAGGTTCAGGTGTAGGTTCAACAACGGGTTCAAATATAGGTTCAGCAACGGGTTCAAACATAGGTTCAGTAGCGGGTTCAGGTGTAGGTTCAGTAGCGGGTTCAGGTGTAGGTTCAGCAATGGGTTCAGGTGTATCTTCAACAATCAGAGGTGCTTCATCAACAGGATGAGCAGGTTTTGGAGAAATCTCTTTTGGTTTTTCTAATACTGCATGAACTACTTCAGGGAAGACATCTTGACGCGAATCTCCTCGAAAACCACCTAAATCAGTTTCAATGTACTTCTCTTGAACTGTTTTATACAAATCTCCAATATCATCTTCAGTTAACTGTTCAAGTCTGCATTTAACACCGACTCTCTCTCCAGTGGAGAGCAAATATCCGGATCTACTTATGTTGTCTGCTATTCTGCGACCAGTTCGTTGTGCAACTAATCCCACATGACGACCATATATTAGATGCCATTCTTCTTTATCACTATTAAAGAATAAAATTCCATCTATACTGAGCTCTTCAAGTTTATTACTAATTTCTTTTGAATCTTGTTCAAGTAATTCTTGAAATTTTGATTTGTCTTTAATTTCTTTAAATTCTCCTGCATTATGATTATATCCTAAGAAAATAATCGGTGATGTCATATTTATAACCTTAAATAAACTAATTAATAGAAAATTAAATTTTTATTAAAAAAGTTATTCCCTTTAGGCAACGCGTAAAAAAATCTTTTTAGGCACTCTTGAGTAGGTATTTACGCATTTCAAAGATATTTATAGCTATAGCGAAAAAATCCGTGATTTACAAGAAAAACCTAACTTTTGGTGTTTTTTCATATAAAATATATTAATTTCTAGCTGCTTTTACCTTGCAAAAGTAAAGATTCACAGATTTAAAATTTTTATACCCCAGTTTTTTATATAAAAAGAGCGCAGAAAGATTGTCTTCTAAAACAAAAAGCGTAGCATATTCCTTTTTTCTAAGAATTTCTTCAGTAATGGCAGAAACAACTTTTATTCCGTATCCTTTTCTTCTAAAATTGGGTAATACATAGATATTTCCTATCTGAGCCAATTTTGGAGTTTCAAAATGTGTTCCTCCACAAGCTATAATATTACTATTTGCTTCGATATAATGGTAATAACCACTTTCCAATTGAGAAGGGGTATAAGGAGCAGCTGAAATGAACCTATGAAAATAATTAATTTTCTCTAAATCTTTATCTTGATATTTTTGAACCAATGCAATATCAGTTTCAGGTTGGAAGTCTTCCTTCTTTATGTACATACATAGCTCTCTACTTGTATCTACGATATCATAGAATTCACGCAATATATCTCCCTTTAAATCAAAGCTTGGTACCACAAATTTGTCTTTTATATGATTTTGCAGATATAATAGGATTTCTTTCAAGATTTTGTCTTTACATTTGTAAGGTATAACAATAGATGGACTAGAAAAACCCTCATAAATAGAGAAAAAATTTTCCATCTGTTGGTTACTGTCAAATACCCCAAATATTTTTGTCTCTTTATTGCAAGGAGGATAGAGATCTCCTAGTAAAATCATGTTTTCAAAGTAGTTACAAGATGCAATATTAATGCATCTTGTAATAAGAGGATTGTTTTCTGAATCTATGATTTCTATCATCAAAGATTTCTATTCTAATAACCTATATCACTTTTTTCAATTATTAATTAGTTTTAATTTTCAAACATTACTTTTGATATGCTTCCTTTGCCATCCTAAAATTAACATCGATAAGATCCGCAATATCATTTTCTTTAACACTGGCACTATTTTGTCTCTTACTATTGCTTTTTTTCTTACCCCAAAAATTAAACTTAAAGGTCATTGACCATCTTTTGTTTCAGACATTTATATAATCTTGTAAACATAACAGAAGGCCAAGAAAAGTTGTTAGGTGTCAAAAACACCACACATATCTACCTTCTTATAAAACCCCCGTATTGAACCGACCACCACCAATTTGAACGATAACCCTTTTATATGTGCGTAAGAGAAGACTTTTTCGTCGGAAGTTTTACGATAAAATGTTGATGATCAATGGCTGATTTTTCTAAACAACCTCACAAAAGCGTTAAAGAAAAAGTAATAAATAGCAGTGATGAACACTGCCGTCAAATAATAGGCTATATTCGAGTTTCAACTGCAGACCAAGCTGGAGGAGTTGAAACCCAGAGAAAGTTCATTCTAGATAAGATTAAGGAAGTCGAAGAAAGGAACCCAAACATTACCTACTCAATTGTAGAATTCATTGTCGATGAGAGCGTTCCTGGAGACACAGACATAAACTCACGGAAAGGCTTTTCTCAGTTATTATCACTCATTCAACTTTACAAAGGGTCGGGAAAACCCATTAAAGAAGTATGGGTGCAAAATAGGGATAGAATTGCTCGTGACGTAGATTTACTCGGCTTTGCTACTTACACTCTACGTAAATATGGATGTTATATACAAGATTGTAGTCAAGATATTTCTCCTCTAGAGCAAGACAATAATCGTGAAAAACTTATCACTAGGATTTTTGATGCAATGTCAGAGCAGGAACTAATCAAATACAGAGAGAAAGCTAGATTGGGTAGAGAAAGACGTGTCCATTCGGGTAAAGCTATCACCCGACCACCATTGGGCTATAAAATCGACACTTCAACAAACTCGATTATTATAGACGAAGAAAAAGAATCAATAATTCGTGGAATATATGAAGCATACTACAAAAAAAATGCACTACCATCACAAATAGCTAGTCATTACAATATTTCCAAAAGTACTGTTTACTACATCTTGAAGAATAAAATTTACTCCACGGGAGAGATTAGATATGGTAAATTCACTCAAAAGACAGAGCCAATTTGTCCTGAGTATAACGAGTACCATTAGTGTTTATTACATTATTTTCTTCTGTTTTGAACAATAAATCTATCTTTCCCTCTTGCTTTAGCTTTGCTTTGAATCTGTAAACTTTTCTCATCATTTGCTTTTTATTTTCTCTTGTTATCTCCTCTAAAAAACACCAAATCAAATCCTGATTCTTTTTTTCCTTAAAATAGCATTGAACAAGTAATCCTAACACCACAGATGCTGCTTTTGTTGGTTCCAATTTTGGAATTGATTTAGTATGTATTAAAGAATATCCTGTTATTTCAATTTCTCGAAGTTTTTTGGTTAATTTTGGGTACAACCCAAATATATGACTAACAATTTGACAGAACTTATCCTTCAATTTCAATGTGTAACATAAAGACTTCACTCTCATAATATAACCCTCTTGAATAAGTTTCATTTGAATCTTCTTCATATGAGGGTAGCTGAAGGTTTTTCCATAGCTTAACCCAGTCACATTCGATCTCAGCAGATTGAAGTGGGTTTGTGTAAGTTTTTCATAGATTAACCCAAGCAAATTATCTAAAATGGCGAGAAAATATACTACAATTTGGTTTCTAGTGAAGAATTTGTTTTCGCTTAACTTATCTGTCACTAACCTTAGTTGTATGCTTTCGAGTTGTGCCACGGCTTGGACTAGTATTTCTACAGGAATATGATCCCGTAAAATCACAAGCATTTCGTCAATACATACTTGAAAACGTTCTTCTTGTTTTTCCAAAGTTTGTTGGTACTTAGAGTAAAGCTGTTTTCTATAGTCGATTAAAGGGTGAGCTAAACCTTCTCTCACTTCTTCAAGCTCTTCCCCTGTTATATCAACCATACATTAATTCCTCATAAGAGTGATTCGTAATTTCATTTAAATAGTGGAGAAATTATAAAATACTTTTAACATGAGTGAACTAGCTATTAATAAAATAAAGTTCTCCTACATCTGGTTCTTATCCCATTTTAAACATTTTTAGCAAAAAAGGATCATAATAAAAACATAAAAAAAATAGGTGGTTTCAACCACAATAGTATGATTTAGTTGTTTGAGTATTAAGTTCAGTTTTGTCTTGAATCTCCATGAAATCCACTAAGATCCGTACTAATGTATTTTTGCTGAACAGATTTACTCAAATCTCCAATATTATCTGCTGAAAGTTGCTCTAGAGGATCCCCTCTACCTATTCTTTCCCCTGAAGAGAGCATGAATCCAGATCTACTAATAGTATCAGCTTGTCTTCTTGCTGTTCTTTGTGCAACTAGACCTAGATGTTTTGCAAAAATAAGATTCCAACGACTGTTTTGTCTACTGAAAATTAAAATACCATCCATTCCCAATGCATCTAACTTTGCTCCAATTTCTGTTATGTCGCTTTGAAGAATCTTTTCAAATTTCGTGGAATCGCGCATTTCTTTGAATTTCATAATATCATGATCATAAGAGATGAAGACCTTCGAAGAAGTCATGTAAAATACCTCTATCGATAACTATGGTAAATAGTAAAAAAGTTATCTTATCTAGGCAAAAACGATTTTTATAAGAAGAAAAAGAAAAAAAGCGCGCTATTGCGCAGCTACGTCTTCTAAATCGATATTTATTTTGTCTAATGCTTCCATAATATTGTTAACACTTGTTTCTACTGTAGAGGCTGCTGATCCAGGATCGCCTGCCCAATCTATACCTAAAATAGTATCGATTTCTGTATTCACAGTTTCCAATCCCGTATTTATGACTCGTAAAGCAGCGATTGTTGCATCTAGTTGAATCATTCCACCAAGAGATTGTGCATGTTCCATCCAAATAATAGATTCATTAATGTGATCTCTGGCTTCAGAAAGAGAACTATTGGCATCGGTGAATTTTATTAGAGCATCAGTGTAGTTCGCATCACCAAAATCTACAAAAGCAGCTGTAACGTTGTTATACGTGTAACGTAATGCTTCCATTGCGTAGAAAAGATGAAGGAAGGAATGTGCAATGGCATTAGCATTACCAACATTGGTTGTAAAATCAAATTGGTTCAACAAATCACTAAATTGTAGAGCTGGGTCACTCATTACCCCATATTCTTGATTTGTTGCTTTATTATGTACAATAGATACATTTGCATCAACCAATGCAGCTGTTATAACGAGGTCATCAGTTATTGAGACTAAATCATCTACTTGACCTATTAAGGCAGGATACGTAATAACGTTTTCATACCCAATATCAAGATTGTCTAATATGCCATCTAAGCTCTCAAAAGCTTGTGCTACACCAGTTCCAAATTGACAAAGTGATACAGATAAACCTGTTATATCAACTACAAAACTCACGGTTACATTTAGTATAGGAGTATCAGAATTAGCAACAGCTAGAACATCAGCTGTATTTAATTGACTATAGACCAAAGTAAAGTTATCAGTGGCTTCAGAGAAGTATTGAGATGTTCCATTAAAAGCAGAGATATCTCCTATTAAATTTCCAACTTTGAACAAATTATAGGCTCCGTATAGGAAGTGTGTGAATGTTGCAAAGTTTCCACCCTCAGGTTTTGTGAATAGAGCTTTCAGAACTGTTATTGCTCCTTGACCGAACGTTGACAGATAACCATCTACCATATCAAGGCTTCCTTCAATTTCTTCTGAAGCTATACCCATATCTTGAAGAGCAGCATATACTTCAGCAAGATTGATATTTTCCGTTTCTGCAAACGCTGTTTCAAGAGCTCCTATAGAATCACCTAAGGTAAGAATCCCTTGATCAATCTTTAGAATTGCTTGCTCAAATAGAGCGTCATTAATGTCTTCGAATCCTTGAGTTCTAATTCCTTCTGGCGATGTAGGTGAAATTGGTGTTCCCCCAAGAGCGGACATGGCATCATCTAATCCATCCATTACTTGAAATGTTCCATTAACAAATGGACCTAATGCCCCTGCCAACTCCAAGGTAGCGGACGCCATATAATATAGATTGTCCGTGAGCACCCGCAGACTCTCCCCATAGTACGGAATAAGACTAGCTATAGCAAAGACACCCATCGTTTTTAATCCTTGAAGACTTTCAGCACTTTCCTGGAAGTATTCAGATGCAAGGTAAAATTTAGCTATAGCTTCATCTATTTCAGCTTGAGATGCAGTATCAAGTTCAGCAAATATCATAGCTCCTTCCTGCACATAGAGAGCACCAGGAATAAAGTTGGATCCTAAATCTACGACACCCGCCACCATCAACTGCGCATATGGGAATATTATTAATCCAATTATCAAGAAAACAACTGCGAATAGTGAAGAGAATATTGTGAGTATTTTAGGTTTCTCTGTAAATATTTGCACAAGCCAAACAAGTGCTATCGTACCAAATATGAAAAGGGGCAAAGCCATAACCAAATCAATAAGAAAAGCATATTGACTGTACTTTTCAACTGTTTCTATATCGACAGGAAGACTATCGTTTCCTATAACTTGACCAACACCTTCAAAGGCGTCAAGAACAAGCTCTGTACGCTCAGAAATGGGGGCAAAGGGATTGTAAACAGGAACATTGGGTATCACATAATGGAATAAATAACCACCACCAAAAACTATGATGAGAAGCAGAGGTATGGTAGCTGCAGCCTTTTTCTTACTACGAACAAGTGTAGCAAAAATTACTAAACCCAATATTCCTAGCAGATAGGCAATAACGGCTCCAACCACGCTTTCACGAGGTTTAAGCGTTGCTTCGAGTAGAAACATTAATCCAATGAAATAAACAATAAAAAATCCTGTTCCGATAAGCCAGAAACTCCATTTTTTTTTCGGAGCGTCAATTGGTTCAAATTCTTCTTTACTCATAAAATCATCTTTATTGTTGTTATCTCCTTATAGACATAGAAACTATTTATAGCTGTCGAAACTAAAAGACTAAGCAGAGGTTTTATGTACAAGTAAAGGCGCTATAAGATGAGATATTCACAGTCTATTCAATTTTACATAAGTGTCTACTGGCTGGAGTAAAGCACGATTGTATTAGTTTTAATTTTTCTTCTATTTGGGATAGTATTTCCTCTTCAACCCATCTATCTCTACATCGACAAACTTAAAATTTACAATCTATTCGCTGGAATTAGGGATAGAAAGATATGTTAACTAAGCTAGACAAGCTTCTTCGTCCGAGTAGTGTAGCAATTATTGGAGCCAGTTCCAACGAAAAAAAAGTCGGTTATGCCGCTTTAAGAAATATGAAGGATTGTGGATTCAAGGGAAAACTTTTTGCAGTTAATCCAAAAGCTGAAAAATACGGTTTTGAGTTACTAGGCATTAAGTGTTACACTACAATTAGTGAAATCCCCGACCAGGTTGATCTTGCAGTTGTTTGTATTCCCGCAAGATTCATTCCATCATTAATAGAAGAAATAGGAAAAAAAGGCATACCTTACGTTGCTGTCATTACTGCTGGATTTAAAGAAACAGGTTCTGAAGGAGCAAAAATGGAACGTCAAATCGTTGACATAGCTAGAAAATATAATATACGAATAGTTGGCCCTAATATTTTAGGAATCATTGATACAATTACACCAATTAACGCTAGTTTCGCTGATCAAACCCCAATCAAAGGCAATATAGCTTTTTTATCACAAAGTGGTGCATTATTAACTGGAATTTTGGATTGGAGTAGAGCTGAAGGGATAGGATTTTCAAGTTTTATTTCAATTGGTAATAAAGCAGATCTCGATGAAACTGATTTTATTGATGCATTAGCTGATGATGACCACACATACGCAATTTTAGCTTATTTAGAGAGCATTAACAGAGGCGAAAAATTTATTGAGGTTTGTAAGAAAGTTACTCGCAAGAAACCAGTTTTAGTTCTTAAATCAGGCAGATCAAAAGCTGGTGCAAAAGCAGCTTCAAGCCATACAGGAAGTATGGCTGGTGCTGATACTTCTTATAATGTAGCTTTTGAAAAATGTGGAGTAATCCGCGCAGATTCAGCACAAGAGCTTTTTGATATGGCTTTTGTTTTCAGCTGTATGCCCATACCACAAGGTAATCGATTTGTTATTATTACTAATGCAGGTGGACCTGGCATTCTTGCAACTGATGCTGCTGAAAAAGCAGGATTAGAGTTGGTCACAATATCAGAAAATCTTGAGAATAAACTTCGCGAATTCCTACCCGCAGCATCAAGTTTTGGCAATCCCATAGATGCGCTTGGAACTGCTCAAGCTGAGGATTATGAGAAAATCATAGAAATCGCATTTAAAGAGGAAAATATTGATGGTGTAATCGTAATCCTAACACCTCAAGCAATGACAGAAGGGCAAGAAACAGCAGAAAAAATAGTTGAATTACATGATAAATACCCTGAAAAGCCCATTATTGCCATTTTCATTGGTGGGGAAGAGTTAGGACCTCCAATACACTATCTAAAAAGACACAGAATCCCTTGCTTTCCGTTACCAGAGAGAGGTGTAGAAGCTATGGGGGCCCTTGCTCATTATTCATCGATAAAAAATAGACCAATTGAAGAAGAAATTAAAGACGTTGATGCTAATAGAGAAAAAGTTAGACAAATTTTTGACAATGTAAAAAAAGAGGGTAGAACAACATTATTAGGAACTGAGGCTAAAAATGTTGTTAAAGCTTATGGCATTAATGTCCCTCCAACAAAACTTGCCCACTCTGCAGATGAAGCAGCTGAATTCGTAGAAGAAGTTGGGTTTCCAACAGTTATTAAAATTACGGGTGAAGGAATATTGCACAAAAGCGATATTGGTGGAGTTAAACTCATGATTAAGAGTAAAGATGAAGCTAGAAAAGCTTTTGAGGAAATCATGGAAAACACTAAGAAACACTATCCTGATGCCAAAGAACTTGTAGAAGTACAGTATATGGTACCTTTGGGGAGAGAACTAATTACTGGTGTGTTACAAGATCCGCAGTTTGGTCCAATGGTAATGATAGGTCTTGGAGGTATTTACACGAATTTCATGAAAGATGCTGCTTTCGGTCTTGCCCCAATAACTTTTGAAGGAGCAAGAAAAGTCCTACAACAAACGAAAACATACATACTATTGAAAGGTGTCAGAGGGGAAGCACCATCAGACATAGATGCTGTTCTAGATACTTTAGTAAAAATTTCTCACCTTGCAGAAGACTTTCGACAAGACATAGATGAAATGGATATTAATCCCTTCTTTGTTTATGAGGAAGGTAAAGGTATCTCAGCCGTAGATGTAAAAATAACTCTGAAATAAAAACAATCAATCTTAAGGTAATAGTAATTTACCGTAAATTCCTCCTCCTCCCGCATTTATTTCTAGTTGATTCGTTCTCATTTTGTCTATTATTTCTCCAACTACTTTGTTTTCTTTTTTTATTGTTTCAATTGGAGTTGTTGTTAAAATCGTAATTTCATTATCAACATTTGAGGTTAAATTATTGTATTCCTTCAATACTGTTTTAGTATTTGTTCCTTTAATTCCAAGTATAGTTGCAATTATTTCTACCAAGGGTACAATATTGATGTATTCAACTCGTTGCTTATTTCGCTCTTTTGTGGTTGCTAGTGATTTTATTCTATTATTCACACCTGATTTAATTAGACCTCTGCACACTGGACAGCGAGCATTCTTTTCAATGACAGACTTAATTATAATATGCCCTTCAGTTTTTTCAAAATAGATGTTTTTCTCATCATGTGGTGCTTTTATATTTTCTACAAATTTTACTCTTCTTCTACATTTGAAACAAAATGAACTATAGTATTTACCTAATCTAGGATCTAAACCTATATTTTTTTCTATTTTTCTCCCCTTAATATTCTTTATGGCAAACCTTATTTCATCAAAAGTTATTGTGTTTAAATTTATTAAATTGCATTCTCTACCAATTTTTGAAGGATGGGGAGAGTGGCTATCCGAGTTTGTTAAAAATGTATATTTCCATAATTCTTTGATATAATCAGCCATATTACTATTTGCAGACAAACCTAGTTCTATAAAATCAATTTTTGTGCTTTGGTTTAAATAACTCCCACTTAATTTTCTATATCTATTCGAGCGAAATATGGATTTAAATGGTGTAAACGCATGTGCTGGGCCAATAAGACCATTATACCTATGAACAATTTCTACTAATTCGTTTCCTTTTAGTGGAATAATGGGTCGACCACCATATTGTTTTATTGTCTTTTCCATATATTTCTCTAATTCAGAAGCTAAATCTTCACCAGAACTAATACTGGGTAGAAGCAACAAATGGTGTATCCCTTCATTATCTTCAACTTCACCAGTAGGAACAAAAAACAGATTATCATCCTTTTTGTATGTATAAACACCCTCATCTTCTTCTACAAGGTGGTTTTTCAGATATTTTCGCCAACGAGAATCTAAAATATCCCCTGTTCCTAAAATCTTTAAACCTGCTCTTTTACTACTTTCGACTAGATTAGGAAGTAACATCGCTTTTGAAGTTGCTCTACTATATGGGCTGTGAATGTGGAAGTCGGTATAGAAAGAAAGCAATATTCTCATTCCTCTTTTATACTTAGAATTTACGAAAACTAGTTTTAAGTCTTTCAGATTCTTCTGAAGATAGTTTTTCGGTTTCAAGCTTATTTGGATTAAAAGGTACAATTGTAGAATTGCCAAAAGGATCTTCTACAATTACATCGATTGGTAGACCTTTAAAGATGTATTCATCAATCATACTATCAAAGTCTAATATCCTCTGCTTTTCTTCTTCAGTTACTGCATCATTTAATAAAAAACGTGCTTTTTCTTGAATATCTCTAAGAACGCCTTCAATATTACTTATAAAACTAACAGCGTTAGGACCAGGTTCAATCATTGCACTAATTTTAGGAAAACGTATAGTGCAGTTGGAAGCTCTGATAATTTTTGTTGAATAATCATCAGAATTTTCTGCATGATATGTGAATCGAGTAGGTTCTTTGATATTTAGATTTATGAAATCAGTATACTTGTATTTGCAATCATGACAAATCAAATTAAACAGCCACATATTAGGGAAATGAGGAATATCCATAATTTTTTGCGTTACTTTTGTATTAATACTACTACAAGCTGGGCAATCAACTGTCATGAATTCTTCCATTGTATCTTTTGCACTCAATACTATCCCTGTTTATTGTATGTCTCTTGTTGATTTAAGTTTTAAGATTTGGAAAACAAAAGCTTAATATATGTAACCATTTGAATTTTCTGGGAGCCTTACGGTATGAAAGAGAAGTTTAGTAGAATATACAGAAAATTATTTGAGTTTTACGGAAAACAATATTGGTGGCCAGGAGAAGGCTTAGAAATTGTTGTTGGTGCAGTTTTAGTTCAACAAACAAACTGGAAAAATGTTGAGAAAGCTCTTGAAAAACTCAGAGTTGTTAATTGCTTATCTATTGATTGTTTGAAGAATATCTCAGTGAAGGAGCTGGAACAACTTATTCGTTCAACAGGATACTATAATATAAAAGCAAAAAGATTACAAAATTTAATGAGGCTTCTAGCTATAAAACCACATCCTTCTCGTAACGAGCTTCTTGAAGTAAATGGTGTAGGTCCAGAAACTGCAGATTCTATTCTTCTTTACAGATTTAATGAACCAGTTTTTGTTGTAGACGCATATACTTTCCGTATCTTTAGAAGATTAGGAATTTATGAAGGTGAATCCTATGCTGATCTCCAAAGATTATTTATGGGTAATTTACAAAATAAATCTCAGATGTTTAACGAATATCATGCATTGATTGTTCGACATGCGAAGAATATCTGTTTAAAAACAAAACCAAAATGTATAGAATGCCCCCTTAAAGATGATTGCAAATACTGAAATAATGATTAATAATAAAGAATTGTGAGATAGATGTTTCTAACAAAAAAACAAGAAAAGATGCTGGAAGGTGAAATGGGAGAGGTCATCTCAAAAAATATGAAACTCATCGTTAAACTTGGAGAAATCAATGAAGCGAAGAAACTTATACCCATAAAAAGTGCTCAAATCGCAGGTGTTTCTTATTTTACAGTGGGTGAAGCTATTTTTTCATTTTTTAATCTATTCTCAAAGGAGAACGTCAAAGTCAAAGTTCCAAGTTGGTTAAACCCTGCAGGAATGGACAGAAAAAATTGGGAGAAAATGGGAATCACTGAGAGGTTTGCTGAAAAACAATTTCAAATAATTCAAAAATACGAGGAAATGGGAGTAGAGTCAACGTTGACTTGCACACCATATTTGATTGGTTATCAACCGAATTATGGAGAACATCTTGCTTGGAGTGAATCATCAGCTGTAGTGATGGCAAATAGTTTCTTTGGTGCTAGAACAAACAGAGAAGGAGGTCCTTCTGCGCTAGCTGCTGCTCTAACAGGTTTTACAGCTGAGTATGGTTTTCATTTGACTGAAAAAAGACAGCCTACAATAAAGGTTAATGTTGAAACAAATCTGGACACATTAGCAGATTTCTCTGCTTTAGGATACTGGTATGGTAAAAACTTCCACGGTGAAACGCCCTTCATTACTGGATTGTCCCAATTATCTATTAATGAAGCAAAAATGCTTTCATCAGCAATTGCAGCATCTGGAAGTGTGGCATTGTTTCATGCAAAAAACTTGTCTCCAGAGAGTGAAATTATTAGTTTGGATAATATTAAGGAAAAAATCATTTTTTCTGAATCTGAAAAACAAAGTGTCTATGATTGTTTCACTCAAAAAGACACCAATTTTGATATAGTTGTAATAGGATGTCCTCATGCAAGTTTAACAGAATTGGTGATTATTCATAGCTCTCTTAAAGACAAGGTATTAAAGAAGAACCTCAAATTTTGGGTTTTTACATCACAAAAAGTATCTAATAGCAAAAAATTCAAACCTATTCAACGTTGTCTGGAAAAGAAAGGAATCGAAATTTTCACAGACACATGTATGGTAGTATCACCAATAGTTAGAACAAAATACAAACATATTCTCACTAACTCAGCAAAAGCATCGAAATATCTCTCTAACAGCAAACAAACTAAAGTAACATTTAGATCACTCCATCATATTCTAAGGAACGTGACAGAATGAAGTCAATTACTATTAGACCAATTGTTGAAGGAAAAAAAGAAGGACAGGCTATTGTTTCACAATTTCCTATTTCGTTTTATGGTGATGTTGATCCTGAAACAGGAAAAATTCTAGATAAATCAAATCCACTATATGGAAAAAGCATTGCTAACAAGATTTTTGTGTTTCCCGAAAGTAGAGGATCTACAGTTGGTTCTTACGTAATATATGGTTTACAAGTAAACGGTGTTGCGCCCCTTGGTTTAATTGTCGAAACGGCAGAAACAATAGTTATTGCGGGAGCGATTCTAGCAGACATTCCTTTAGTAGACAAACCAGAGAGCAACATTTTTAGTGAAATAAAAACAGGTGATATAGTTCAAATAAACACAATCAAAAAAGAAATAGTAATAAAAAAAAGAATGAGTATAGACTAGAAGT
This sequence comes from Candidatus Heimdallarchaeota archaeon, assembly GCA_023705985.1. Classification (GTDB taxonomy): domain Archaea; phylum Asgardarchaeota; class Heimdallarchaeia; order Heimdallarchaeales; family Heimdallarchaeaceae; genus 18H4-34. The sequence continues at coordinate 26,472 of BPTO01000001.1, forward strand.
ATTGTACAATATCATTTATGATTTTGTGCATCAGAGAGTTGTTTTTGGAATTCATCACGTAATAGAGCTTCTTGTTCTTCTAGGACTTGTTTCTTTTCATTGTCGAATCTTAGATTATATTCTTCTAGCTCCTTTTCCATTTCTTTTCTTATTTCTTGTCTAGCCTCTTCAAGCTCCTTTGCATGTTCTTTATTGAGCTTAGCCATTAATTCTTCTAATTCTGCATCTTTCTGTTTACGCAATTGTTCTTGTATATTCGCAATTTCAGTTTCTTTTTGGAGTAGTAATTCTTGTTTCACTAGCTCAGAACGTTCTTCATATGATTGTTCCAATTCTTCTTTTAAAGTTGTCATTGCTTCTTGGACTTTTTCCTCAATCTTCTGGTTTTGAGTTTCTTTAATAGAATTAACGAACGCTTCTTTCATTAAGTTATCTGCAATCTGGTGAATGGTCTTGATAATTTCAATATTTGCTTGTACAATGCCGAAATTTTCGGATTTTATCTCCTCTTCTGATTTTTTAAGAATTATAGGAACAATCGCATAAATTTCTTCACAAACTTCTTCTGGTAGAATTGTAGTTTGTACAAGTTTTTGATAATGCTCATCACTCAGTGTTGTTAGCTCTGTTATGGATTTTTCAAGCTCGTTTACAAGGCTTTTCTCCCGGAATGTTAACTCATATGGCCCAATCATCATGGTTTGCTTGGTTTGTAATTGATCATAATATATAATAGTAGCACTGATTTCATGAATTGATTCCCCAGTGGCTGAAAGACATCTTATGAGAAGTTTATTATCACTACTTTGCTGTGCAGGTAAATCTTCAATAATAAAATTTTTCACACCATCCAAAAGTTCAATTTCCTCTGGTAAATTCAGTTGTAATTGAATATTGAATGCGTTTCCTTTACCTTCATTTTCAACAATTATTACTAGAGGTGTGGGGTTACCTATAACTAAATCTTTGGATATTTTCAACTCAGGAACAATTTTAGGCAACTTAATTTTTGAGCGGAATTTTTTTACCACTGTGTCTACAGCACTGTCTATTGCTGGGAAAAATAGATCCCCCATAATTTGGTTTAATCCAGGTTTGAGTTGATTACCCACTAACTGTTGAGCGTTGATAAGAGCTTGAGTATCAATCTCTTTTACCGCTTTAATAGCATGTCCTGCGGCATAGAGAATTTGTTGAGCTGACGTAAAACCAGGATCATTTTGAATCTGACTTATATATTGCGAATAGAGTTGTTCTGCAGTTGTAAAATCTTCAATTGAAAAGAGGAAAAAACATGCTGATGAAATAAGTACTACTGCTTTATTGTAATCACTCCAAAGCAAATATTCTTGAGCAGCGTTAATTAAATCCTCCACTATTGCTTTTGTAGCTGCTACCCAATCATCTTTTGCATTTAGTTGCTTGTAAATTTGAGCAACATAAAAAAGATTTTCAGAGCTCTTTCTGAATTGTTTTTTATCTTTATAATCCTCAGATGCGTGAATGAAACCTCTGATTGCTTCCATATAAAGATCCTTTGCATGTTCAATGCCTCTAGCATCATCTTGCTTCTTTGCTGCTTCAAGATATTTCATGGCAGACTCGGTAAAATTCGCACTTTTCAACAGGTCACGAGCTTCTGACATTAGTCGAGCAAGGTTCTCATCGTACGACTTTTCCATAAAAAACTTACTTCAACTATAATATAAAAATCTATTTAAGGTGCGCGAATAGTAAAACCTTCCAGTACTTCTTCAAAATATTTTCTCTGACAGCCAACAAAATTAGAAGAAAAAACATTTGATATAAATATGGGAAGTGGTGGACCGGTCGGGACTTGAACCCGAGGCCTCTTGCATGCCAAGCAAGCGATCTTCCAGCTGATCTACCGGCCCAAAATAAGGAAATTGTGAAGTTTCCTAATTTTTGTTCCAGGCATAATTTCTAATTGTAGTTGTTTTACCAAAACCACAAGAAGCACATTGTTTATGTCTTCGATGAAACGATCGGTTTCCACAACGTCTGCAGATTATGTGGGGAGATCCTTTATTGTGTTTTCCAAAACTAGGGGTTCCTTTTGTCATACTATCCAACCTTCTTATTAATTATTGGGGTGGAGGACTTACCATTATTACATTGTCTCCACGGACAATGACCTCACCAAGTTTATTACTTCCTTCATCACCAATTTCTTCGGCATCTGTCAATGTTAAGTTCAAATGTATATCATAGCTCTTGAGAATTCCTCTCATTCTTCTATTTCCTCTTAATCTAATAAGAACTCTTTTTTCGCGCGATTGGTTAAGTAAATCCATAGGTTTATTAGTAGAACTCATTGTTAATACTCCAAAATGCTACGAATTGAAAGTTCTGCTTTTTATTATAAAGGTTTTCTTGTAAGTGTATCAAACATATTTTGTTTAAAAAAAGGGTGCTAGAACAAAATATGTTCATAAAAAGGCAGTATGAATTGAATAATTATGTAATTATTATAAGTGTGTAGAATGAATAAAAACTGCTATTGAGGTAAGAAATGTGACATAAAACACACGTGTTCCCAATTTAATTAAGCTCAATTATAACCACTAAACGGATGCTTTGCTTTTGTTAAACATCGCTACCTTTAAGTAACGTTTCTTTTGCTTCTGAATAGAGTTTAAGCTTATTACATTGAGGGGAAACCTATGTCAGCTGATTTAGTAACTGTTGACCTTCTAGTCGAAGGTGGCAAAGCATCACCAGGTGGAGCAATGGGTCCATCACTAGGTCCACTTGGAGTTAACATTAAACAAGTTGTTGATGAAATCAACGCTAAAACTAAAGCATATACAGGAATGAAAGTTCCTGTAAAAATTACAGTAAATAAGAAGACTCGTAATTTCGATCTTGAAATTGGCATTCCGCCTGCTTCTGCTCTAGTATTAAAAGAAGCTGGACTTTCCAAAGCTTCTGGAGAACCCAATACAAATATAGTTGGCAATATAACATTTGAACAACTGATAAATGCCACTAAAGCCAAATGGCGGGATTTAACTGCTGCAACACTAGGTGCAGCGTGTAAAGAAGTTCTAGGAACTATGGTTTGTATGGGGGTTACCTGTGAAGATAAAGATCCACGAGAAGTTCAAAAAGAAATAGACAAAGGCGAGTATAAAGATGTTCTTGCCAAAGCAGAAGAATGATTTTCCCTAAACTTTATTAATTAATCAAACAAGTCACCATTGAATTTCATGAATGAGGTATACCAATGAGTAAATTCGTAGTAAAAACCCGCAATTTCATTATTAGTAGTAGGCGTTTGCTTCGTCATGCAAAGAGACCTACGAGAAAGGAAATATCAATCACTACCAAAATGAGTCTGATAGGTATTTTGATAATTGGTGCAGTAGGGTTTGTACTACATTTGCTATTCTCAACACTCATGAGTGCAATCAGTTAATAATTTAGCAAAACTCCGAAAAGAAGTGAATTGCATGCCAATTTATGCACTACGAACCACAATCGGCCAAGAGCAAAGTATGAGTGAACAACTAGCTCGAAGAGCTGATAACCGACCTCATCTAGGTATATATTCTATACTATTACCAGGAGGTCTTAAGGGGTATATTTTTGTTGAAGCAGAATCAATAGACCATGTTGAACTCTTAGTTGAAGGTGTGAGACATATCCGTAAACGTCCGCGATCAACAAGAGCAGAAGAAATTCCGATTGATCAACTAGAGAATTTTCTAATACCCAGACCAGTCATTGAAGGAGTAGACATCAATGATATTGTCGAAGTTATTACTGGACCATTCAAAGGGTCAAGAGCAAGAATTATAGATATTAACATAGGAAAAGAAGAGGTAACAGTAGAGCTTCTTGCTATGGATTTACAGATTCCAGTAACATTATCGGGAGAATCAATTAGAGTCATTGAAAAAGCTACAGAAAAAGTGGACACTGAAGATGAGTATCTTCTTTAATTTTGACCTTACTCTCTAATTTTCTATTTTCAAAACAAGTAATTCAATATTTTAAAAATTAGAAAAATTCTTCCAGTGTTGTTTTCCCTATTGCCTTAAGGGGTCGAGAAGGAATTTTTAATTTGTTTCTAATCACAGCAGCTAGTTCTGAGTCATAACCATAAATTGTATAAACCGTCTTTGGATTGACTTTCTCTACTAATTCAAGAAGTTCTCTAAAATTTGCATGCATTGAAAATGGAAACGATTGTTGAAAATTAGAGTATGCAAATCTTGCTGCTTGTCCAGTTAAAATCCCTCTTGCTATCCGATGCTCTTCTAAGAATGAAGGGGGTTTTTTTGCACTTCTAGGAAGCAAGACAATACTATTTTCTGGTCTGAAGGGTTCCTCACCTAGTTGATCGTAATCGTACCAATTAATGGAAACACCTTCTCGTTTGTAAATTTCATTTACTTTACTTACTCTAGCATTACAATAGATATCAACTGAAAGCATTTCATTAAGAAAAGCAATTATTTCTTGAGCTGGGCCAGAATAGCCAATATTGATAACGGGAACACGCTTTTTTTGAAGATTGTCCATTACCCATTTTAAGAGGGAAAATTTAATGGTAGATCTAGGCTCAAAGAAGATATTGGGGGTACCATATGTTGATTCAATAATTAAAGTATCAATATCACCCTCTGGAACTGTAGCTTGTGGGACAGTAATCATTTTATCTGTACTAATATCGCCAGTATACAATATTGTTTTCTCATCGAAATAGAAAAGAGTTTGAGAGGCTCCAAGAAGATGACCAGCAGGAAGAAGTTGAACACCTACGCCTTTAATTTTTTCAGTTTTATTAATGTCTAGAAATTGAACATTTTTGGAGATTTTACCGGTAAGAGCATGGTAGATATCATTTGTTAATTTACTTGAATAGATCTTAGTTCCAGAATTTGGAAAAGCCATAGAATGATCAGTATGTGCATGAGTAATGAAAACAGATTGAGACCCACGAGCACCTTTTGCGGAGATGGGATCAGCTAGAAAAATTAGATTATCTGTTGTACGACATATTTTAAGCCCACGTTTGTATTCAACGAGAATAGGCATTGATTGAAACCCCACTGAATTTAAGATTTAAGAGCCTTTCAATGTAATAGGAGAGTGATGAAACAACAAAGATTACACATATCTTAAAGCTTTTTAAAATGCTAGCAAGATAGAAATAACGTTTTACAAAGGTGCACAGTAAGTCATTGTTACTTTTTAATGGAAATCAATAGGTTATAAGGTTGTACATTTTCCAGAATACCTAATAATTCAAGAATAAGTTTACCAATTTACAGATGAAAAACCCGTTATTAACGTTGAAATTAATTAGTTGTTCTGAAGTTGCACTTAATATAATAGGATAAAAAAGTAAAAACATTTTAGAACAAAGAAAAAGGAGTCTAGTTCATAAATAAGAAGATTTCATTAATCAAAATATTGGTGGCGAAGGAGGGATTCGAACCCTCGATCCCTGAGTGTTTTGCCTATTTCTTTATGAAATAAATCCCAAACCCAGAATCATACCAAGCTAGACTACCTCGCCGTTTTTAGTTTGATTTGTCTTCAAAGTCTTTTCACTTTCTACCATTCATTTCTATAATTAAGGATTTCGCTTTTACTCAATATTTTTTTACTATCAAAAATTGTTCTTTTGTTTCAGGATTAAATACAGCAAATTTTGAATCCAAATGCGCTTTAATTAAGAATCCTTGTTTTAAGAATAGAGATACGCTTTCTATGTTACATTCTCCTTTATTCAGAAGTTTCACAACAATATTTGAAGAAATAGTTACATCTTTTTAGAAAAAAGAAAAGATAATTACTCAGTTGCACTAACTTCTTTTGTGTCTTCACTTTTCTCTTTTTGGCCTAGTTTTCTCTCAGTTCCTGCGAATAATCGTTTAATATTTTCTTTATGTCTCCAAGTAACAAAAAGTACCAATATAATACCAACGATTGCTGCCCACCAACTTTGGTTATGGAAGAACTTCTCACCTGCGAAAAACCAATACAAGGGTGGTGCGGTGAGTGCACTAATTAAATTTGATAAAGATGTATAACGAGTTTTAACAAGTGCTAGAATCCAAACACCATAAAGAATAACAAAAGCTATTGGATTAATACCGAATATCACTCCAGCAGCAACACTAGCTGATTTGCCTCCTTTGAACTTTAACCAAACAGGAAAACTATGACCTAAAACAGCCATTATAGCAACACAAGCCAAGAGAAAACCTGGATCAAGATGATACCAGTCACTGGGAGATGTACCAAAACCATCATAATTACCAAACCACAAATAAAACCGAGCAGCTAAAACAGCAATTGCTCCCTTCACCATATCGAGAATCATCGTAGTTATGCCTAGTTTCTTACCTAAAATACGAAAAGCATTAGCTGCACCTATGTTTCCGGAACCATGTTTTCGTATATCAATGCCTTTAATCCATCCTAATATGAGCCCAACTGGAATTGATCCCATAAAATAACCCAGAATAATAAACATGAATTCATAAATCATGATAGTAAAAAAATGTCAACTTTTATTTAAAATTTGTCCAAAAACTTTTTCCTGTTATTTGCTATTTTCCGATAAATTCAACTAATACATTAATAAAATCTCAGATCAATAAAAAGAAAAGAAAATGTAAAAGAAATTTGTATTTATTTTTCTACACAAATCATTGTCATAGTGCTTCGTACGTTCTCTAGTGCGCGTAGATTGTCTGTAACAATCTTCTTCAGAAGATCCATTGTTTCAGCTTCAATTTTAGCTATCAAATCGTAGACACCATAGACAACATGGGCTTCTTTTACATTTGGTAAGGACATAAGTTGATCTAATACGCTTTTTTCTTCTCCAATTTCGCTATTTATCAAGATGAATGCTGTAGCCATTTGGCTCACCAATGAAGTATATGTAATCAAAGTTTAATAAACTTTTTTGGAAAACAAACATTAAAATCCTAAAAATTAATCTATTTCCAATAGAGGTAAATACGCAAAAAATTAAATCTGTTTAATAAAACTAAAAATATGGTTATGCAACATTCAAAGGAAGAACTCCGAAATCTAGCTCAACCCTTCTTTTACAAATCGCCTAACAATAGTTCTAAAACACTAATAATTCTAACACATGGTTTTACCGCTTCAGCAACAGAGACACGACCACTAGCTGAATTCCTAAAAGCGAAAAAATATGATACATATAGTATCCTTCTAGCAGGACATGGAACAACTTCAACAGATTTGGATACTGTTCATTGGAAGGGGTGGTTGAATGATATAAATATGATTTTTGAGGAATATGCCCCAAAATATAATCATGTTTTCTTAGGAGGAGTGTCACTGGGAGGAGGATTGTCTCTTTACTTAGCGTCCAAGCTAGAAATAGATGGTGTTTTTACGATAAATGCATTGTATAAATTCTCAAAGATGGATGTTTTCCTCTCAACACTTGTCCATTGGTTCAAACTACACAAACCGAAAAGTGATGAAAGGAATAACTGGTATCTTGAGAACAATTTGTTCTCCTATCCTGACGATTCAGTAGCTGCAGCATATCAAATAGTCAAATTTTTACGAAAACTAAGAAGAAAAATGAAAAAAATAAAAACTCCAACATTAATTATCCAATCACAAACAGATAAAACCATATCCCCTGAAACAGGAGAATTAATTTATAATAACCTCAAAACAAAGAAAGAGATTCTTAGAATACCTAAAGGAGATCATATCTTAACAGTTGACCCAAATAGAAAAATGGCATTTGAGAAAATAGGCGAATTCATTGAAAAATTAGTGGAATAATAAGCAATATACCAATATCAAAATGGATAGAAACGAAAAGTATTAAAAAGACATTAAGCAAAAACGGAACATTAATTGCCCCGATGGTGTAGTTCGGCCAATCATTGCGGACTTTCAAATTTTGTGGTTTGATGTCCGCATGTAAAGACCTCCGCAGACCCGGGTTCAAATCCCGGTCGGGGCACCAGTTTTAACTTTTATTTCAACCATTTTTCTTGCCTTTTTCAACTTCAAAAAAAATGTTTTTTTAGTTTTAGATTTGTTATTGTGTCTCCCGTTCACATTTTTAGCACAATGCTTACCTCTACCACTGTTCTCTAACACCCAAGGATAAATTTAAAAAATCAATCAAATAGATTGATATACCTCCCTTTGGTCTTATAATCTTTGCGGGGATTGCCGAGCGGTCAAAGGCGCTGGACTTAGGATCCAGTCCTTAGTGGTTCGGGAGTTCGAATCTCCCTCCCCGCACCAATTTTTATCAGTTTTAATTGATACCTCATCTGTTCAGACTACTTTTTTCTTTTCTTAACAACTTTTTTCGCTTTTTCTGACATTTAAAACTTATTTTTTCACTTTTAATTCACTCTCTGTTTTGCTTATATAGGTTAGTTACTAATGTATACATGGATAAATATGACTTCATGTTACGTTTCCGAAACTTTAGTCGATTTGGGCATTGTAATGATTAAGTTTGATCAATCTTTTGGTCCTCTTATTCTACATAATCATTCCTTCTTGGATGAGGATCAATTAATGAAAGTTGCTCTAAAGGGTACTACAACTCTTATGAATGGTCTTTCTTATAACCTTTCAAACACTCGTCGTTTTCGTGGAATGTTTCAATTATCTGAGGAACTTTTTGTTTATGGTTTTGACCTTCTTCTTATTGACGATCAAAGCGATGATGGGTCATTTGTTCCTGTGTTAGTATTTTTAGTATTCCCCACTTGTTCAGTTCCTGTAGTTGGTTCTAGTATTCGTTCCATAGAAGAAATACTGTTCAAACACACAAAAACTATTGTCAATCTAACTAACTTAACTCCTGAAATTGTAGTAAATATGTTATCTTCTCTACAAGGCATAATGGCATAAATTTTTCTGTTTCAAACCTTAAATCACCATTTTTCCTTTATATGCAACAACAAGAAAGGAGGAATGTTTTTTACTTATCCAACAAGAAGTCAGCTTCTTCAGCGTTAAAAGAACTTCTTACAAAGGGTGCGGAAGCCACGAATTTGAAACCCATTTCATATCCTTTTTTCGCATATTCTTTAAACAACTCAGGAGTTACATACTCTTCTATTTCCAAATTTGAACTTGGAGGTTTAAGGTATTGACCTATTGTTAGTATATCACAATCAACTGTTCTTAGATTTTCCATTACTCCCAATACTTCCTTTTTTGTCTCTCCAAGTCCGACCATTAAACCAGATTTTGTATAAATAGAAGAATCCATCTCTTTTACAAATTTTAAAACTTTTAAGGATTTTTCATATTTTGCTTGTGGAGTGACTTTGTTGAATAATCTTGGTACCACCTCTACGTTGTGGTTTACTATATTTGGACTTGATTCTACAACAGTTCGTATGTCTTTCTCTTTTCCCTTTAAATCTGGAATTAATAATTCAATTATGACATCTTTATTATATTCTCTTATTTTTCTAGTAATTTCCGCGAAATGAGCTGCTCCCCCATCAGGTAAGTCATCTCTTGTTACTGAAGTTATAACCACGTGTTTCAAACCAAGTTTTTTCACGGCTTCAACGATGTGATTTGGCTCTTTTGTGTCTAAAAGATGCGGTTTCCCATGTTTTATATCACAGAATAGACAATCACGAGTGCAAATGTCACCCATTACTAAAAATGTTGCAGTTTGTTTAGCAAAACATTTTCCGATATTTGGACACATTGATTCTTCACAAACAGTGCGTAGATTTAACTTTCGAAGCATATTTTGTATCTTTTTTATCTCATCCCAGTCCATTTTTCCAATACGCATCCATTCTGGTTTCTTCAGTCTAGGCATTTTCCCTTATCCTCTCTTCAAATTTTTCGCTTTTTAACGGTATCAACTTCCGTTCAAATACTTTTTCAAATGTTTTTTCAAAAACATGATAAATTTCTTTCATGTCGAGTTTTTTTCCTATTAATTGTTCCATTGACATTGGTGTAAATTCTTTTATTCCACAAGGTATTATCATTTGAAAATGATTCATGTTCGTGTTTACATTTAATGCCAGTCCATGAGATGTTATTTTCTTTGATGCTTTTGCTCCAACTGCAGCTATTTTAACAGGTATCCCATTGTTTTTTACCCAAATTCCTGGAAACCCTTCTCGTCGAAAACCAAGTATCATTTCATGCTTAATGGTTTCTATAATTGTTTGTTCCATCCCCCACACAAAATCTGGAATGGACAGCTTTGCACGGATTAAATCAAGAAGGAAATATCCTACTAATTGTCCTGGTCCGTGATAAGTCACTTTTCCACCTCTATCAGTAACAATAACTTCTATGCCTTCTTTCTCTAAAATTTCATCAGAAACGATGATTTCCTCTCTTATTCCTCGCTTTCCTAGTGTAAAAACTGGATTGTGCTGTAGAACCATAAGAAAATCGTCATATTCTCTGTTAGTTTCTTTTATTGCTCTAATTTGAGATTGTAACATCAGTGCTTTCTTGTAATCTAAATAATCATATTCAACAAAGTAGCAAGTATCCATTATTTCCCTTTTTTTTATATTCTTTTTCAACTTTCGGTTGGCCAACAGCTAGTTGGTCTCGCAAAATTGAAAAGCAAGTTATACATAATAGTTCACGAGTAAGTATGGTTAAGTTTATCACTATCCTACTAGCTAATGCAGCTCTTGAAATGTTTCCCTCTGAACTTGTTAAAGATCTTGAGATTAGACAATATTTGTCCAAATTGAAAAAGAAACCCACTGAAATCATACTTGATGCAAATTACCACAGCAATTTCATGAAGAATTTACCAGACGCTGAAAATAGGGGAAGACCAGATATTACCCATTTTGCGCTACTTTCCATTTTTGGCTCTATATTGGCACGTGAAAAGAGGATTAAAGTTCTAATACATACTTGTGACAATAAAATCATCTTTCTTAACCCAGAAATTCGCTTACCCAAATCTTTAGAGCGTTTTAATGGTCTTATCTTGCAATTACTCAAACATAAACGAATCCCCCCCGCTTCTAATGAACTATTAATGGAACTTTCTGAATCATCTCTTGAAGAATTAATTAAAAAGTTACGATTGGAGCACGATGTTATAATAGAATTTAGTGTTGAAGGAAAAAAGTGTACAGCTCTTGAGTATTCAGAATTAATTCATTATAAGTCAGTTAATCCTCTGCTTATCTTTGGAGCTTTTCCACATGGTCATATCAAAGAGATGCAGAAAAATGTGGTAGACCATAAAATAGCAATATATAAGGATGGTCTAGATCTTTTTTCAGTAATTGCTCAAATTTTAGGTAGCATCCATATTCTAGAAGAGGAATCAATATTTTCTAGTTCACTAAAATCAGAGAAGGTGTCTTGAGAATAGAAAAAGTAGAAAAAGAGATTTTTTTCTTAATATTTCCTTCATTGTGCAGTAACGTTTGAAAGTTGGTCGTTTATAGAAGAGAGAGCAATAGTAATAATAGTAATGTTTCTTGTTAAGTCATCAGGATTGGCTAATGGTCCTTCTTCTGCGATTGATAATACGTTATTGAAGTTACCAATAATACTATCTAATGTGTTTTTTATGTTTATTAATGCCGTTCTTGCATCTTCAAGATGTAGCATTTCACCAGCTTCAGTTTCATTCATATACATAATTGCCAAATCCATCTCAGACACAGCACTATGGAAAGAATTGTTAGCAGCAACAAAACTATCGTTCGCATCTCCAAAATCCATTTTGTTAAATTGAGTTTCTCCTGCTGTTACATTAGCATATGTATACTTTAGATGTTCCATAGAGTTGAAAAGATGATAAAATGAATGGGCAATATTATTCGCATTTATTACATTGGACGTCAAATTAAAACCATTTAAGAAGTTAGCAATTTTTTGACTAGGTTTACTAAACATTTCATACGTTCCATTATCGGCGTTTGATTGTATAATTGAGATCCTATTTTCTATAGAGTATGCGGTGTTGTTTAGATTATCGGTTAAAATAATAATATCAAGAATCTCGAATTGTAATGAAGAATAATCAGTTACGGTTATGTTCTCATAGCCAACACCAAAACTTTCAACAATATGGGTTAAATCGCCATAAACAGTTCCTACATCAATTCCAAAGGAACTTATATCAACAGCTAATGCAGCCATATCATATAGAAAGCTTAGAGTACTGTTAAGAAATGGTGTATCGGAATTAACCACCCGTATTATTTCTTCCTTTCCAAACTCATTATATACCACACTAAAATTTGAATTGGCTTGCTCAAAGAAAACAACTTCTGTTCCATTGAATGAACTATAATCGCCAACGTTTAAAGCCGCCTTTATCAGATTATAAGACCCATACAAGAAGTGTGTAAGAGTAGTATAGTTGGATTTCTCACCATTAACCATCGGTTGCTCAATTAAAGCATCAAGAGCATCGGTTGCATTAGTAAACAAATACAGATACTTTTCCATTTCTTTTATTTTTGTCTTAACAAACTCAGTATTATCCCCAAACAATGTGTCTAACACATCATAAATATCCGAAAATTCAATTTTTTTAACCTCTTCATATGCATCTCTAATAAGGACAGTACTATTAGCAAGATGGATTAGTCCATCGTTAACTTTTGCCATACCTTGTTCAAACAGACTATCGTTAACTTGATATCTTTTAATGAGGTACTTTTCTGTTGTTGAATCGTCATACGGCTCAACACATAAGGTGATCGATATGCTATAATTTAATGCGTCTGTAACATCTTGGAATCCTTGGTATATCTGATAGGAACCATTGATAAAAGGTTCAATACCTCCAAGAAGTATAAGCGATGCATCTAAGAAGTGAAGAAGATCATCTGTAATTTTTGTAATAATACCAAATACAAAAGAAAACATCTCGATACTTTTACTACCATCTTGAATATATTCTGCAGCTAAGCTGAAGTTCGCTAGTATTTGGTTAATTTCCTCTTGAGTAATATTGTCAAAATCATTTATTCCTTGAATTCCATTTACTATATGGATTATACCTTGTGTTGATGCTGAGCCAAAATTGACAAGGCTCCCCATGGAAAGATGAACAATTGGGGTAATTATCAAACCAATTATTAAGAAAAGAAGTGCAAAGACCAGTGCTATTATCTTTTTTAATTTAATTTCTGATCTAAATATTTGTATTAACCACGTTAGCGCCAGAAGAGAAAATATGAACATTGGTATAGCAATAACAAAATCAATTAAGAGAGCAAGTAGGCTATATTCCTTAATTGTTTCAATTGTAATATCTCCGGGTAATGTAATGTTCCCGCCATAGAGATCAAGTCCTGCTTCTGCAGTCTCCAAAAGGAAATCAGTTCTTTCAGAAATAGGGGCAAATGGATTGTATACTGGAGCACCAACATAGTGAAAAAGAAAACTTGCACCAAATAGGAGTATTAATAAGAGAGGTACAGAAAGAGCAGCTATTTTTTTACTGCGTACGATAACACTATAGCCTATTAAACCAGCTACACCAAGAGCATATGCCACTATGCTTGCAGCTACACTATCGCGCGGATGGAGAGAGACTTCAAGGAGAAATATGAGTACAATATTAAAAAGGAAGAAGAATAAGAGCCCCCACCAAAAAACATACTTTCGCTTTTTTTCTTCAACTTCCTCCTCTTCAGTTTCTTCTCTTGCAGTTTGTGAACGAAAATTATCAACTAAATATTCAGGACGCGTCACTTCCTCTTTTTTAAGTATATCTCTTTCTATTGGCTTAGGTGAGGGTATTTCTGAAATAAGTATTGGTTTCTGTTGTGCGGGCTTTGGTTGAGAAGGAGGAAATGGTCGAACTGGTTTAGGAGGGTATTCTTCTGTTGGTTCCTCTGTTACTTCTTTTTCTACTTTTAGTTTTTCTTCATCATTTTGTTCAGAAGGAACACGACGAGGAGGTTTAGGAGGTAGATTTTCTTCATTCATTAATAAAACACTTAAACATTACTAGAAAAGAGAGAGGTACAGCATATTTATAGATATCGCACCCCCCCGTAATAGAAGAAAATCAGAAAAATGGTGGGGTATGGCGGAGTTGAACCACCGACCATCTGGTGCCTCAGCTTTAGCTCAAGAAACTTATGAGCCAGACGCTTGTTAGTTTTAGGCTCTCGACCTAATAAACATCTAACCAGGCTGAGCTAATACCCCTTTTATATTGACTTCTATACTCTGTTCTATCCTTCTTTTCTTAAATTTTTCTTTTCATTCTCCCTTTTTCTGTCATACCACAATTTTTTATTATATGTTTAAAATAATGTTGTTCACTCTTGTTAGGTGACATAAATTGGATTTAGCTTTCTTAAAGGTTGTTGATGATATTCAAGTTCTTCGAATACAAGGCGCGACCAACATAGCTATTGAAGGGGTAAACGCCTTTTCATTATTGGGAGAACACATTGATTGCGCTTCATTAGAAGAGCTGTTTGTGAAATTAGAAAAAGCTAGAGAAGTTTTATCAGCTGCTCGTGCGACTGAGCCTGCTCTTAGAAATGGATTGAGGTTTATTATGTATAATCTTCGCAAAAAAGCTTCTTCTTTGCAAGATGCACGAGAACTTATTGTATCATTTTCAAAAGATTATGTTTTATTACTTAAAGAATCAAAAAAGAAAGTCATTTCATATGGAGCTCATCGAATAAAAGATGGTAGTACAATAATGACGCACTGTCATTCCTCTCTGTCAACTGGAATCATACTTGAAGCGCATAAACAAGGGAAAGACATCAATGTCTTTTGCACTGAAACAAGACCACTTTATCAAGGGAGAATCACTGCAAAGGAACTTGTTTTAGCAGGAGTTCCAACAACTCAAGTAGTTGACAGTGCCATGCGTTGGGTAATAAACAGTTACAATATTGATATAATTATTACAGGAGCTGACGCTATAACTAGTCAAGGAACGGTTATAAATAAAATTGGTACTAGACTTTTGGCGCTAGCAGCTAAAGAGATGGATATTCCATTCTATTCCGCTATTAACTTGCTTAAATATGATCCTGAAACAAGTATAGGAAAGTTAACAGAAATAGAGATGAGAGAACCTTCAGAAATTTGGAAAAATCCTCCTGAAGGATTAAAATTTCTTAATCCAGCTTTTGAGACCGTATCCCATGATTTAATTGATGGAATCATTTCAGAAGGTGGAGTCTTTGCACCATCTTTTATTTACTTCATAATACAAGAAAAATATCCATTTATGATTCACGAAGAAATAGGGATGAACAGTATTAATTAAGGTGCTTAAATTATGAATGAAGAATTTAAAGAATTATTAATTGCAAAATATTACGTTGAGCACGTGAAAAGTGTTGAAATAGCCGCAGAAGAGATATGTGACGAAGAATCAGTAGGCACATGGACAGATTTAACAACAACTGTTGGCAAACCACATATAGCTCGACTTAGAGCAGAAGTATTAGACAAACAGGTTTTTGATGATCATGGAGATTACCAAAGCGGTGAAGTTACTATTGGTTTTCAAACAGAAACCTTTGACTTAGAAGCAGGGATAACTAGTATCCTTTCCATGGTAGCTGGAAATCTATTTGGTTTAGGAGCTCTACGGAATATTCGTTGGTTAGATGTCGAGTTTCCTCGAAGTATTATTGAAAATTTCCCTGGACCAAAATTTGGTATTGAGGGAGTTAGAAAGATTATTGGGACAGATAAAGGAGAGTTTCCAAATAGGCCACATATTGGAACAATTGTTAAACCAAAAATGGGCTTAACAGCACAAGAATGGGCAGATGTTACGTATGAAGCCGCTATTGGTGGAGTCGATTTTATTAAAGATGATGAGAATTTAAGTGATCAACACTTTTGTCCTCTTGAAGACAGAGTTATCCATGTATTAGAGAGGCTAGATCAAGTAAAAGAGGAAACAGGTAGAACCGTAATACATGCAGTTAATGTTACTGCGACTCATGATGTAATGTGGAAACGTATTAAAACGGCTTTAGATAATGGTGCAAAATGTCTAATGATTGATGTAATTTTAACTGGTTATCAAGAACTTGCTCAAATGGCGCGTGACCCAAGTGTTAAGGTCCCAATTCATGTTCATCGGACAATGCACGCAGCTTTCACACGTAATCAAAAACACGGAATTTCCATGCTTCCTGTAGCTAAGATAGTGAGAATGTTAGGAGGAGATCAATTACATATAGGTTCCTATGGACAAGGGAAAATGGATACTGATCTCGAACTTGAACTTCAACTTAAGCAATCTTTAATCGAACCAATGTATGAACTCAAAACTACCTTTCCAGTTGCTTCTGGCGGATTATATCCAGCTAAGATACCTAATCTAGTTAAGTATGGTGGGAATAATGTTATTATACAAGCTGGAGGCGGTATACATGGACATCCTGATGGAACTCGGAAAGGTGCGATGGCTATGCGTCAAGCGTTAGATGCAACTTTGAAAGGGGTATCCCTTGATGAATATGCTAAAGACCATCAAGAGTTAGCAAAAGCACTTGAAAAATGGGGAAAATGAGCTTTTACTTCTTTTTCCCTAATACTATTTTATTGTATCTTCTCATTTATACAACATATTCGATATTTCATATTTAGGATAAAAATAGATCCTTTCAACTAATTTTTAAGTTAAGAACGGAAAAATTAAAAATAGTAACTAAATCATGAAGAATAGCCGAGTTTGCGCTAATAGTCTAGTGGCTATGACTTCGGCCTTCCAAGTCGACGACCCGGGTTCAATTCCCGGTTGGCGCACCAAAACAACCATGAAGCAACGTATAATAAAGCTCGCGTAGTCTAGTTGGCATGACTCAGAGTGTTTATTTAAAAAACACGAGTAACCCTGCCACGGCTGGAACCCGGGTTCAAATCCCGGCGCGTGCACCACCCTTACTTCATCTTTTTTTTCAAAATTTGATAAATAAATTCATTATCTGTGTCTAACAGAGGTTAGGTCCCAATCTGTAGACTCACGTAATACTCAGAGATTTTCTCTATAATATTTGCTTTATTATTCATCATATAGTATTTCCTTTGAGTGGTATGACTCAACAGCATAATGAAAACTATCAATATAAATATCAAGAATCTTACAAAGACAATTATGATTCAAACAATCCCCCAGATACTTTCAAGAGTTCTAATGCAGACAAAGAACTGGAACAATTTCTTCAAAAAAGGGATACTAATTCTGACAAATTTGACAGTCAAGAAGCTAATTCATTTATTCAACGAGTGCTTCGAAATAACCGAATCCTTGCTATGGGTATTGGAGGTGCAGGTTCCAATGCTATTAATAACATTATGATGCGTGGAGGAATTGTGGGAGCCACCACTGTTGCCATCAATACCGATGCACGTCATCTACTAAGTGTTAAAGCTACTAAGAAACTTCTTATTGGTCGAGAACTAACAAATGGAACAGGAGCTGGAAATGACCCTAATATAGGTCGAGCGGCAGCAGAAGAGAATGAAGACGATATCCGTGATCTCGTTCGAGGTAACGATTTAGTTTTTATTGCATGTGGTTTAGGGAAGGGCACGGGTACTGGTGGTGCACCTTTCGTTGCTAAAATTGCACAAGAAGAGGGATGTTTGGTTGTTTCTGTTTGTATATTGCCTTTTGCTTCAGAAGGAAAAGCAAAAATGGAAACTGCTTCCCGAGGACTTGAAGAATTGAATGAACACTCAAATACCATTATTGTTGTCTCAAATGAAATGTTACTAATGTATGATCCTGAACTTCCTTTGTGGGACGCGTTTAAAATTGCAGATGATGTTTTAATTAATGCAGTTATTGGGTTAACTGAGCTTGTTGTTCTTCCTGCACGCGTAAATGTAGATTTCGCAGACACAAAGAAGATTCTTCGTCGCAGTGGTCCAGCTGTTATTGGAGTTGGAAATGGTAAGGGCGAAAAAAGAGCTATACAAGCTATTACTGATGCTTTATCTAATCCTCTCATCGATGTGGATATTTCTACCTCTACCGGAGCTCTAGTCAACATAAAAGCTAACAGAAACATAGCTATGACAGAAGTTGACGCTATTACAACCATGATTACAGACCAAATTCATCCTAAAGCTGAATTTGTTTGGGGTTGTAATATAGATGAAACCATGCCTGATGATGAAGTATCTGTTACCGTTGTAATTGCAGAAGTTAGGTCTCCTTACCTCTTCAAATCTGAAGAAATGACAATTGATGCCTTATGGACAGAATAAACCTCCATTTTTTCTTTTTGTGGTCTTTTTATTCTTTAGTTAAATTATAATATTAGACCACTATGTCTAATCTCCAGATTCATGATTTAGAAGACATGCTTATTTTGGAGTCTACTTACCAATCAATCGGAATAGTAGGTTTCACGCTTCTAAAGAATGAAAGTAGCAACTTTTCTAAATTCTCAAATAAATTGTTTAACTATATTGATTCGTTTGGCTATCCGTATACTATAAAAATTACTCAAAATTCAGTCAATCTTTTTCTTCTTATAAGCACTAAAGACATTGGAGAGCTTATTGTAAAAGTTTCCACATTAATGAATCGAATGAAAAAACTTGGACCTTTTGATTCACGTTTAATTATGTCTCCTTTGAATCACAGGAAAACAACAGAGCAAATTCAAAGTTTTCTCTCTTCAAAAATCAGACGAACTAAAGATCCGAAAATTGTTGAAATCAAGAAAGAATACTGGACATTTCTATCTTTAAAGTTTTCAAAGTATGACTCTAATCATTTTACAGGATATATCAAGAAAGTTTTGACTTATCCTTCATGTTCAATTCACCTCAGTACACGTTTCTCAAATAGAAATGCAAGAAAAAAAAAGAAAACACAATTTGGAATCATGATTTCATTTAATTCTTTATCCATTAAAGAATGCAAAGATTTCATTGAAAAACTAGCCTTATTCTCTAAAGAATATCAGCACAAAATTTCTTGTGTCTTGGATTTCCATTCGTATCATGATGTAAAGAACGCTAAAATAGCCCATTTTATAGGTTTAACTAAAACAACTCAAACCGCTATTTTATGGAACAATGTTTTAAATTTAGAAATTCTTATTCCTAATATTAACTTTCAGAATATTTTATCTCAAGACAGAAACAGTGAAGTTTTGCAAGTAACTAAAACAACACAAGAACCCTATCAAAAAATAAATAAAACTCAAACACATAATGATTTGATTCAAAAAGCCATTACTCCACTACAAGTAGAAAAAAGTGCTCTAGGAATTAAAGAAACAGAGAAGAGAAGCGAAAAAAAGAAGACTTCACCAACCTTGTCTTTTTTTGGTAAAGAAGTTACAGATGATGAAGTGGAACAGCTTGTAAAAACTATACCCTCAACCCCAAAGTAGACATAAAAAATATCACGAGGAACCACTCGTTATTTAAAACATTACAAGAGTAAGTTTCTGCAAGGAAGCAATGTTGATAAGGTCAACATTTTACCCGTAGCAAGGAAGAAAAGGATGCCAGAAAATACAAAAAGAAAACGTTTTCATAGAAATAAAACTTTAGCGCTATCTAAAAAGGACGTTGAACATCAAGTTATCCAACTATTAGAAAAAGCAGATAAAATCATTCAATCAGATATTGATCTCGCTCAAAACTATGCTAAGCAAGCAAAAAGAATTCAGATGAAAACAAGAGCAAAGTTTCCTCCCCAATGGAAAAAACGTTTTTGTAAACATTGTAAATCTTTTCTCCACCCAGGAATAAACTGTAGAGTTAGGCTTTCCTCATCCAATAAAAGATTAGCTATCAAATGTTTCCATTGTAATCAATATTCAAGAATTCCATACCACAACAAGGAGGGTAACAGTGAAAGAATTAATCAATAAAGTGCGCCATGGACCCCCAAAAATTAGAATTGGCAAAAAAGGGATAACAGAGAACATCATAAAGGAAATTAAATCTTTACTAAAAATAGACAAAACTATTAAAATAAAATGTCTACACGTAATACCCAAAGAATCAGTTGAAGCAATTGCTCAAAATATAGTAAGATTAACTAATAGCAATATCATAGAACTCAGAGGAAAAACAATTATTTTACAAATAAAGAACTAACAATAGTCCAGAGACTTTTGTATTTCAATTACTTCAGGGAAAGAGAGAATTTTTTGAATTTGTGTGCTTACTGGCTTTTTATTGACTAAATCTAGATACTTTTTGTAACTTCTTTTTATATTTCTGTCAGCAACATCTTTTTCCAGTAAAAACAGGTTTTCCTCTTCAATCACTTCATTAAGATTTGATGATATTTTATCTCTAAAATATGTCTCGAAAACTAGATGGTTTAGCGTGATGACAAGAGATTTTCGTAGGTTTTGAATATCTCGGCTTAAAGCTCTATTTTGGATTAACCTTAAGTTAATCACTATTTTTACTATTTTCCGGAAATTTTCTTGATTTCGTAGTTTTGGAATCGGAATTTGGGCAATTTGATTGGTACGGAAATCATATAGATTGTAGACTTTCTTGTTCACTATTTGAGTGTAATATTGAATCATGGTAGAATTAAGAACAGCAAGGAGATAATACCAGTTTATTTTTTCGATAAATTCATCCTTAATCGCTAATGTAATAACATCTGTTTCATTTATTGTTGAAGGAGAGTTCTCATCAACAAAAGCAAATTTGTTTCTTTCATTTTGGTAGGGGCAGATTATTTTAGGCACACGATTTATTAAAGAAAGAGAGCGGTAGGCAGCGTAATCATAAAAATCTTTTAATTTGTATTTTACCTTTGAGCGCTCTAAACGGGATTTATGTTTTTTCAAATAATCAAATAATGTTGGGTAATCTTCTATATTTTTTTCTTTTAAAAAAATCCAATACTGATTACTTTTGTTCCAGAAAAATTGTTGTATATCTCTATTTTTTATCAACAACCGTAAACCATCGACTTCAGAATCAGGTAAGTTGATTTGGATACGATTATACCCTTCATAGGTTGATTTGGATAATTTTTTTAGACAAAATATGTTGTTGTTGCCTGTTGAACACCCTTTACCAATACTACAAATACCTGTAAATGATCGTGATTTCTTATCATCACCGAGATAGTAGGAAGAATGATCTTCTATATAATCAATTATGTGGGTCTTTCCAAAAATCCATCTTTTATCCGTGAGTTCAGCTTGTTTTATCTCTACATTCGAAAAATTAGCCTTATTGATATGGGATATAGTCCCTATTTTATTGAGGAAATAAACATCAACCAATGTTTGAACCGGGAGTTTTTTCTCAATAGAAACGATAGCTGTATCTACTCCTAAACGTCTTTCTCTTTGATAAAAAACCGTTCTATTACTCCGAAAATCTATAATTTCTCTAATAGTAGAATTGGATAATAAAAACTGTCTTAGGGAATCGCTATCAGTTCCTTCAAGCCAATATCTTGGAGTAATAAATGAAATTAAACCTCCCCTCTTACACAGATTCAGTGCTCTTTCCCAGAAAATATTTGAAATATCTCCATTTGGATTATAAGTTGAATAGATACTTTTGTAGACTCTTCGTTCTCCAAGATTTAGTTTTTTTACATTGATGTATGGTGGATTACCAACAATTACATCAAAACCACCACGAGCGTGAACCCTTGAAAATTGTTTAAACCAATGAATAAAAGGTTGTTTCATTAGCCATTTCTTTACAAAAATTATATCTTTTTGTGATACAATGGAGAAGACTTTTTTTTCCCATTCTTTATCTATATTTCCAATTCCAACAGGATATTCTTGAAGAAAATCGTACCCTAAAAGACTATTACTTACAATAAAATTGGGTGTTATAAACGGTAGAGTTTCACTATTAATGTTCTTGAAAGCGTGCTCATACAGTTTTAGTTTAGCTAAATAAATTGATTCAGAAGAAATGTCTAAACCATAAAGATTGTTTCTCATAATACAGAAAATTATCTTTTCCTTTATAGTTTCGTCACCCAATGACGAATAATTCCCGTAGTTTTCACTTTTTAGTATATTACTACATGTTAAATAAATATCAAACAAAAAGTCAAATGAGCGTAAAAGAAAAATACCCCAACCCATTGCAATGTCGCAAATTGTGAACTGAGGCAGTATTTGATGATATAGCAATGAAGCGATATGAACATTTCTCTGCTTTAGAGCTTCTTTAAAGTTTGTTTGTTCTTTTAGACCTAATATTTTGCTTAATTTGCTATTTAGTGAATAAAGTATGGTTTTATCAAGAATATAATCTACCACAAAATCAGGAGTGTAAAAGAGTCCTTTACCTTTTTTTTGATCACTAGACCGAGAAAATATTTGCTTTTCTGTAGAAATTATTTCATTCTTTATCTGATTAAAAGAAACTTTTTTACCACTTCTTAACATAAAACCAATATAACCTTAAAATTTAGCATTTTTCTCTTTTTCGTATCTGTACAAAATTAATGTGAAGGAAAATTTTCTACTTGTATATTGATAAAAACTCAATGAGTGCGCAGAAAAAACCAATTGTCTCTATGAAAAAGTTCTTGCAGTAAAATTTCAAGGTTTAAGTGAAACTAGTTTCAAGAAAGAATTTCTGAAACTCTACTGCAGCCAAGAAACGATTGATGAAGGCACAAAAGCTTTGTATACCAAACTAAAGAGGGTATGCTTACTGCTTTTCCTAACTAAAGGAAAGCAATCTTGCAACCTTTTCAGCAGCTCTAGACATATCTAAAAACAATAATCCCAATTTTGCATCAGGAGTTGAGCTTACAGTTAGAACAGCATTTTCACCGGCTTGCATTGTTATAATATGTCCATGTTCTCCTTCAACAAAAATCTTCTTTAATCCACCCTTTTTTAGTTCTAATGCAACACGCTCCCCCAGAGACAACATAGCTGCGGTCATCGCTGCAAATCTAGTTTCTTCAATTTGTTCAAGTACTACGGATGCAATTGGTAATCCCTCTGCTGAAACAATGGAAACATCAATGATGCCAGGAGACCTGAATCTCAATTCGTTTATACATTCCATAAGTTCAGAGTTCATAGATTCTAAGTTTATGCTTGAGTTAAATAATGCCATTTTAAATCATCCAGACATTATACTGCACATAAACATAAAAACCCAACAATAAATTAGGAGGAGATTAGTTAATTTCAATTTTAGGGCAAATATCCAGACATAATTGTTTTATTTCTTCCTTTTGTTTCAAAGGATTGCCAGATAGAAAGATGGACTTAGTGGGTTTAGCGAGTTTGACTATTTCATCGGTAGTGGTTGGTTTATTGCGATTAATAGATCTGTAGTTATCAATTGCCCTAAAATAAGATTGGGGCTCGTAAACAAACATTGTACCTGGACCTACTATAACTACAATATCAGAATCTCTAATACACCATGCAGGATGAGCAGAATCATTAAAACTTTCTATAATTATAATTTTTGAATTAGTTTTAAGATAATCATAACAAGATTGCACGGCATTGGCGTAATATTGACCATTCAAAGCATAATATTCGTGTTCACTTCGATACTTTTTAAGTAGGCAATTACTTTCAATTACGGAATCAACAAGGGTTCGGTTTGTCCAAAACTTTTGATTAGAATATATTGACTCATCTAAAATGTAAGTATTCTTCAGTTCTTCTCCTCCACTATAAGTTGTAAAACGTTGAAGCAAAGGAACACTACCAGAGAACCGAGAAAAAAAGGTATTCAATGTACCTTCCTCTGAGAAATAAAAAGGAAAGGCTTGGGTATTAACGCGATGAACAGGGTTTACTAGTATAGGAGAAACATCATTGGAGGAACAAGAAAGTAGATCAAGTACGTCAAGTGACACAAAGTGTGAATGTTTTTGCACGATTTCCTCAATTTGAGGGGAATGGAAAAAGAGATTGTTCCCACTTAAGGGTTTAAAAGGAGTTGTTATTATAGATTTCTCATTTTCAAAAAACGTAATTATTTCTTTAGCTACGGTAGTTTTACCAGAATTAAATTCTAACAAACCACCAATGAAGATAGTGAAAACCATCGATAATACCTAAAATAACGAGAAAAGAGTGTTGATATATGTTTCGAAAAAGGAGAGGAACAAGGAAACTTCTTGTTAACTGATAAGTGATTTTTAATGTCTCAAATACTTGGTTTTAATGATATTTTCACATAATCTATGACATTAAGATATCATTCCACCTTTTTGCTGGCACCGATAAAATATAATGTTTTCCAGGATATTAATACACTTGGAATAATTTATCTATTAAGTGATGTTTTATTCTCTCCTTTTCTCTTTTTCAAATTATTATATACCGGACAGAAGAAAAGAAATTAAAAGATAAACTAGACAGGATAATGTTGCTTAGAAAATTAGAGTTGGAGCGGGGTGGGAGATTCGAACTCCCGTCCATGGCTTTGCAGGCCACTGCATAAACCGCTCTGCTAACCCCGCTTATCTAAGGTTTTTTTCTTCACTTCCTCTTTTTTTCTATTAATAAAAAATATTTCTATCTTTCAGATGTTAACTTTTTTTAGTTTCAATTGTTTTTATTGTCTTGAATACACGATATGTTTAAACTCTACCAACTCTCTAATCATCATAAAATGTGTATCCTTCTTTGCTTCGTTTTGCATTGACTTATCCATTGTTATTGCCTTTCTTAGTGATTTTATAGCTTTGCGCTCTCTTCTAGTGTTTGCTTGTAATATTGCCAATATGTACCAGTATTCAGCATTTTTTTCCTTTCTTTTTATTTCCCTTAATAGGTTTGCTATTTCTTCGTAGGAACATTGTTCTAGAGCCAATTTCATTTTCAATGACAGAATTAACCTACGTTCTTTTTCCTGATTCAATTGTTCTATCATTTTCTTAGCTTTGTCATATTTTGATTGATTTATATAACATGTACTCAAAGCGAATAAAACCTCTGATAAACCCTCTTTCTTCCCTTTTACTTCTAATAGAACCTTCTCAGCAGCCTTATTATTCTTCATTTTCATATAACATAAGGCTAGATTAACCCATTCTATTACTGATTCGCCTCTTAAGGATAAACCATCTAGAAACAGGTTTATTGCTAAATCAAATTTTTATTCGTTCATGTAAATATTAGCAAGTCTAAAATATGCTTTTGAATAAGCTTTATCCGTCTCTATTGTTTTTCTAAAATAGGTTTTCGCCATCCTTATTTTATTTGTTTTTTCATAGTTTGAGCCTAAGGAATACAGAATCCATACATCGTTCTTGCTAATTTTCAGGCTTTTTAGAAGTATCTTAATCGCTTTTTTATGCTCATTCATGTTTCTATAGGCGATACTCTGAAGTTTCAAAGCTTTTATTGACTCTGGATTATTATCCAAATATTTGTTAATAATTTTTATAGTTCTTCTATATTTTTTAGCATATATTTCTAGAGTTGCTATTTTCAATAAGAGCTCCTTTTCCTCATCATATATTCTATAACTTATTAACAATATAATTGCACTTAAATGCTGCTTATTACGTGTTTCAAATTTCTGTGAGCATTTTAATAAGTTTTGTGCGAGTGTATATCTAAAAGAGCTCATCATCTATTATTGTTCTTTTCAAAGTAAAAATCTATCGGAATTGGAAATAATTCTTAAGTTATTAGTTTATCAAAAAGAATTAATAGTTTTGTCTATTGTGGTTACATAATGGTCTCTTCAAAGAATATTACTTGGGATTGGCAGGGGAGAAATTTTTACGTAAAAGTCCTTCATTCTTTAGCTGGTGTAGCTACACAAATTCTTGTTAGAAACAAAGATAATAATCGATGTGTCCTCATGGATGTTGGTGATGGGATAATTCGGGATCTTTTACCATTACAATCAGATTTATACAACAACATTCATACAATATTGATAACTCACGGACATTTTGATCATATGGGAGGTCTTTTTTCACTTCTGGGTTTCTTTAGGATGATAGGTAGAAGAAGTAAACTAACTATCGTTTGCCCTAAAGATGTTGTTGAAATAAAGGGAATCATACAATTATTCAAGAAAAGCTATAGAGATTCTATTCTATATGAAATTGAATTACTTGAGATAAGTCGAGAGCTTGTTATTGAAGAATTAAAGATTGAAGCTTTTCAGGTTCAACATCGAGGTTCTCTTGTAGACGGGAGTGAGCTCTCTTCAATCCCAGCTGTTGGTTTTATTCTTTCAGCAGGAAAGGATGGGGAAAAAATCGTCTATACAGGAGATACTGGTTATTTTGAAAAATTAAAAGATTATATTTCCAATGCAGATTTTGCATTAATTGAAGGTACTCACAAAGACAAAACATCGTCATATCATCTATCTATTCAAGAAGCTGAAAAACTCGGAAAAAATGCTAAACAATATTTAATCATTCACAAGACACCTTCTTTAGAAAGATAAAAACAGATTTAGATTATCAACTATTTTTTGCCAAAAACACGTAGTTTTAAATACGGAAAGTAAAATTGTTTTATAGATAATGGTTAACAAAAAATCAACTTCAAAAAAAGAATCAAAAACTAGACCATCTAAAGGTCCCGTTATTTTTGACGAGAATATTGAAAAAATCGAGACTATAAAAGAGGAAGAAAGTCTTAAGATAGAAACATCAAGCGAGGTAGCTACAAGTACATATATGATAAAACTTGTTCTTATTGGAGATGCTCAAGTAGGTAAAACTTCAATACGTAAAATGTATTTAGGGGAGGGGTTTCCAAAAGAGCATCTAGCAACGCTAGGAGCAGATTTTGCTGTAACCACAAAGGTAGTTAAAAATCACACCATAAAATACCAAATCTGGGATCTTGCAGGTCAACCAATGTTCAAAAATGTCAGACCTCGCTTCTTCAAAGGTTGTTTTGGTGCATTGCTTGTGTTTGATATCACACGTGAAGATACTTTTAAAAATCTTTCATCGTGGTTAGATGAATTATACCGAGATAGTGGAAGAGGCGTTGTTCCTGCTATTATTCTAGCTAACAAGACGGATTTGGTTGATGATCAAATTATTTCTATTGAAGAAGTAAAAAAATTCGTTGAAAATCTAAACAAAAAGACAAAAACTCATAGTGTTGAGAACTTTTTCTTAGAAACATCAGCTAAAACAGGTCTCAATATTGAAAAAGCTTTTGAAATAATTGGGCACTATATTATCAACAGTTTTGGCAAATGAACCAGTGTTTCATTATAGCATTTTCAGCGTATAAATACCAATCAGTACAATTTCACAAATCAATAGAATCAAGCCTGCTATTAAATGCCCATATATGAAACTTACAGTTACACTCATTCCATTTAAGAGAATACCAATTAAAATGAAAATATCGTCCAAAGAATAGTTAAACTTGACCTTTCTTTTTTCTGCGATTTGTTTATTAGATCCCAACGCTATTTCACCAGTAATAGTACAAAGATTACTTCTTAGAGCTGTTTATTTGCCTTTCGAATGAGCACACAGACTATCTTTTTTAGTTTTAGAATATATGATATAATGTTGTTGACAAGAGCTAACGTTTTTTCACTCTATGTATAAGCACATCTCTATCAAAGCAATATTTTTAAACGTAATATTGTTCCACAAACACGGAAAGGGCGAAAAAGAGCTTTCTCTTCCGGTAAATGAAAATGAGTGAATAATATGCCGACAGCTTATGATGTACCAGCGAATCTATTGATTGAAAGAATTGCTGAAAAATTAAAAAAAGAAACCGAAATTAAACCTCCTGAATGGGCAACTTACACAAAAACAGGTGTTCATAAGGAAAACGCGCCTGATGAGCAAGATTGGTGGTATACAAGAGCTGCTTCAGTTATGCGTAAAATTTACCTAAGAGGACCTATTGGAGTTTCACACCTTAGAATAGCTTATGGTGGCCGTCAACGCAGAGGTGTAAAACCAAATCATTTTGCACGTGGTAGTGGAGCGATTATTCGAAAAGTCCTTCAACAATTAGAAAAAGCAGATTATATCCAAAAACGAGAAATTCATAGTAGTAAAGGACGAATTGTTGTAGGACGAGTAGTTACACCGAAAGGCCATTCTTTCATAGATAAACTATCCACAGAAATAAAAAGAACAATACCAGAATTAGAAAGATATTAAAAAATCAATCAACCTATCTAAAGATAAACCTTCAATTAGAGAGGATAGCTAGAAATGTATGATGATGAAGAAATGGAAGCTATAAGACAAAGAAAATTAGCTCAATTACAAAAACAACAAGCATCAAATGTACAAGAAGAGAATCAAGCTGTACTTGATGCACAAAAACAAGCAATCCTACGCCAAATACTGACAGAAGAAGCCAGACAAAGATTGACAAATGTCAAATTGGCAAGACCTCAGTTAGCAGAAGCTGTTGAATTACGATTAATACAACTGTCTCAACAAAACACAATATCAGAAAAAATATCAGATCTTCAACTTAAAGAGATTCTGAGAAAGCTTCAAGGACAAAAACGTGAAACAAAAATCAACATTAGGCGATTATAAATGGCAAGAAACAGATATTTACCTAGAAAACTAAGGTATGCAAAAGAAATGAAACGAAGTTCTCCTGTTCCTAGTTGGATCACGATTAAAACAGGACGCAAAGTACGAACTAATCCTCAAAGACGTAAATGGCGTTCTAGTAGAATAAAACGATAAAAGGATGAAAGATTATGTCTCAAACAGAAGCTATTGAAACAATACTAATTGTTCCTTTATTCCCAAAATTAAATCAAGTAGCGCCTCATAAACGCACGCCTAGAGCAATTAGACTTCTCAAAGAGTTTGTTGTAAAACACACCAAAGTAGATCAAGTAATAATCACCAATGAATTGAATGAATTTATGTGGAAAAGGGGGATTCGAAAACCACCACGTAAAATAAAAATTAGGGCAATAGTTGAAGAAATAGACGAAGAAAAAATAGCAACCGTACATCTTATTACTGAAAAAGTTGAAATCGAGAGTCGTCCCGAATTAAGAGGAATTAAACTTCCTGGCGAGCTCGAAGAGGAAGAAGAGGAAGAAGAGGAAGAAGATATTTCTTCCTCAGCTGAAGAACAAGCTGAAGAAGAGAAATAATCCTCTCATTTTTCTTTTATTCTGAGGGGAACAATTTGGACATCGCAAAAACAACCTTTTTAGGAAACTCAAGTTTAGGTATTTTCGCGTTAGCTACCGACAAATATATTTTACTACCTCATAGCATCAAGGAAAATATACTAGAAACAGTAGAAAAAGTACTAGAAGTACCTATAATACAAACAACTGTTGGAGGAACAGTGCTAGTTGGTGCCATGGTTGCAGGAAATTCAAATTTTCTTTTTGTTCCCTCTACAATAAGTCCTGAAGAGATGCGTTTAATCAAAAGTCCACTAGAAGGAAAAGTCGAAATAATTGTGATAGAGAGTAAATTAACGGCCCTAGGAAATTTAATTTCAATGAATGATAAAGGGGCAATAATAAGTGAGACATTTGAAAAACAGGTTCAAAAGAAAATTGAAGACACAATTGGAACCGAAGTTGTCTTTGGAAGTTTGATGGAATCGCCTCTTGTCGGAACACTTGCTTTCTCTACAAACAGAGGTGCGCTTGTGCACCCTCTCCTTTCTGAAGAGGAATCTAGAGCTATATCTTCGGTACTAAGAGTAAAAACCGATTTATGCACAGTGAATAGAGGTGTACCCTACCCTCGAGTTGGGATTATAGCAAATTCAAAGGGGGCAGTTATTGGAGTGGATACAACTGGGCCAGAATCTATGCGTATTTTCGAAGTATTGCTATCTCCTTAAGCAAGTGAACAATTTCCACAAAAAATGCGTTTATCTTATAATAAACTAAAACTTTAGTTTCAAAAACTTGAAAAAGACATTATTAATTGGTGTATTGGTGTTACAAGAATGACCTCTGTTAAGGTTTTCAAAATCAAAGGCGTATACAAATCAGGAAAACGCAAAATTACTTTTGGAAAAGAAATTAGAGCCCTAAATAAAGAAGATGCTTTAGAAGAATTATACTCAATTCTCGGGAGTAAACATCACGTGAAAAGAAATCTTATCAAAATCAAACCCAAGGATATTACAGTGATTACCAATCCAGATGAGATAAGAAATTTCGTTGTAAGAACTTTTACAACTGAAGATGATTTGAAAATTCCCTTCAAAAAGTGAGCAAATTGGCCGAAACACCACAACCTCAAAAAATTTCTAAAGAAGAAATAAATAATCTTATTTATACAGCTCAACAACTCGAGCAACAAGCTCAACAATATCAAAAGCAAATTGATATACTTAACAGCTATTATACAGAGATACAAAGCGCAGAGCAAACCCTAGTTGAGCTTTCTGACTGTAAAGATAAACATAATCTATTAGTTCCCATTGGTGCGGGTTGTTTTATCTATGCTTCAATTCAAGCAGCAGAAAAGGTTATTGTATCAATTGGTGCTCGTGTTCATACAGAAAAAAATCTTCTTGAAGCTATTAAAGGAGTTCAAAAGAAAAAATCAGAAATTGACAGTCAACTTTCACAGATAAGATCTAGTTATAATGAAGTTGTAGAACGTTTGAGTGGCATAGACATGCTCCTCAAATCAGTTTAAATTATTTTGAAAACATAGGAGAGGTGTTTTTCTTTTGTTTAACCAACTTAATAGAGGTCTTTCAAATTTCTTTAAGAAGATTACAATCAAAGAATTCTCACCAAAGTCTTTTCGAAAACTAACTATTAAATTAAATGACATACTCGTCCAAAATGACGTAGCTGTCAAGACAGCTAAAGCCATATGTAAGAAATTAGAAGAAAAACTTATACACACAGAACACGCAAGATTTTCTAGCCTTAAACCCTTAATCATTTCAAATCTCAGGGATGTTTTGCTAGAAGTGATGGCACCCCCAGAGAATATTGACATTTTAAGATTAGTAGAAGAGAAAAAATCAAAAAACAAACCGTTAGTCATAATGTTTATTGGTATAAATGGCGTAGGAAAGACCCTAACAATAGGGAAAATTGGTAAGTTTTTACAAGATCATAATTATTCTTCAGTTTTTGCTGCTAGTGACACTTTTCGTGCAGGTAGTATCCAACAACTACAGAAACATGGAGAAAAATTGGGTATTCGTGTTATTGCTCAAGAATATGGCTCTGATGCCGCAGCTGTTGCTTTTGATGCCATTAACCACGCTGAATCAAAAAAAATCGATGTAGTTTTAATAGATACAGCTGGTAGAATTGAAACAAATGTTAACCTTATGGCAGAGTTAGAAAAACTAAAACGAGTTGCTGAGCCAGATTTAATCGTTTTTGTTGGTGATGCTTTAACAGGTAATTCACTTGTCTCACAAGCAACACTTTTTCATGAAAAGATTGGCATTGATGCTTCAATTCTGAATAAAATGGACGCAGATGTTAGTGGGGGAGCCGCTGTTTCGATTACAAATATTACACAAAAACCAATTCTTTTTATTGGAACGGGTCAAAAATATAAGGACATCCAATCATTCCATCCAGAGAAAATAATCGATCAAATTTTATCTAAAAAATAATCCTTTTCTTTAAAATAAAATCAAAAAATAAAAAAAATGAAAATGAAAATGAAAAAGAAAAAGAATTAAAGGAATTATCCAAATAGAGCTCCAAGCCCAAGATCTGTATTTTCTTCCTCTTCAGGTTTTTCTTTCTTCTTTTTTTCTTTTGGAGCAGATTTTTCACCTGCGGCTGCTACTGGTGCGGCTGCCACTGGTGCGGCTGCGGTAACAGCTGTTTTTAAAGCTTCCTCGACGTTAACTTCTTTCAAAGCTGCTACGAGTGCTTTAACACGTGATTCGTCTATCTTTGCGCCAGCTGCTTCAAGGATACCTTTGACCTTTGTTGCAGTGATATTTACTCCAAGTTCGTGTAGAACTAAAGCTGCATATACATATTCCATATTTTTCACCTATCCAAATAATGATCCTAATCCCAAATCCTCTTCTTTTTCAGGTTCGCTCGCTTCTTCAGGTTGTACTTTTTTGGTTTCTTTAACTTCCACTTTTTGTTGTACTTGTCGCGTTTGTTTTAGAGATTCATGCACTTTATCTGATAAAGCACTCGAATCTTTGCTTGAAATTAGAGAAGCTACGGAATGTGCTCCTTGTAAAGCTTTCGCTAAAATAAGTGGTAGTGATTTAGTTGTATGTATTCCTGCATTAACTGAAAGATTTAGAGCTTGCTGATAGACAGCTGAGAGAATTAACGGGAGACTTGCTTTTGTCAAAATTCCAGCATTAACTGAAAGATTTAAAGCTGAACTGTATGCCCATTGAAGGTTTCGTTCATAGACTCCATAATCTAATACTAGTGAATCTCCAAGAATAATTTCACCGTTTTCTAAAGCAACGGAGAATTTTAAACCTGCTTGAAAAGGGTATATGTTCAAACGACGCAAGAGAAGAGCAACACTACTGTTAACACGTTCACCTTCTTTTGTTACGACTGATTCCTCTGAAATTCTAATTTGACCCCCTTCAATCCTTGTCTTCAAACCCATCGCCTGTAATTCTGAAATAATGGGTCCTGGAGGCATTCCTGTGTTCATTGGTAGTATAATTACATCATTGGGTGCTACTTGTCCTGCTTTCGCGGGTGCAGGGACTTTGTTTTTATCCATGTATGTTGCGAGTTTGAAAGGGTTTGTCTTAGTAAGTAAGAATGCACATGGTCCTTGTATGTGTTTTAAAAGATTTTCAATTCCTGGAATCTTCTTTTGAACGGCTGAAATAGCTTTTTGCATAAAACTATTTTTAGCCATGATTATTTTCGCATCTTTCCTTAAATCGGAACGCATGGCTTGTACGACGCGGGTATTTATGTTTTCAATTTTCACTAGTCCAATTATAGGGTAGGACAACAGTTCTTTTGTTAGGTTGTCGACAATTACTTTTTTCTTACCGGATATTTTTACTTTTGTTGTTGTCATATTGTCACTCACCTAATTTTGATTGCGGGTCCCATTGTTGTTTTGATGAACAAAGAACGAATATTAAATTCGCCCTTCTCTAGTTCATTTTCAATGGCTTTAACTACCGCAAAAACATTTTCTCTGAGATGATCAAGCTCCATATCGGAATTTCCCACTTTTACGTGAATAACGGGAGCTTGTCTGAGTCTTACTTGCACAATTTGCTTAACATTATCTATAATTGAAGTTATAGATGCAGTTGGTGGCACAGGTTTAGGCATTTTTCCCCTAGGTCCAAGGTATTTTCCTAGGTTTCTACCAATTATTGGCATCAGGGGGGCACTGGCGATAAAGAAATCATGTTCCTGGGCTATTTTTTTAGCAACCTTTGGGTTGCGACTAATATTTTCCAATTCTTCCTTATCAATTACTCTAGATACACCAGAAGATTGTGCTTCAACTAGCTGAGCACCCTCTGCAAGAACACAAATCTTCATTTCCTTGGTTAAAGGGCTAGGTAACCTAACCTCTATCTGGAAACGATTAGATGGATCTTGAAGGTTGACGTCACGAAGGTTAATAGCTAAGTCAACAGACTCAGTGAATTTTCGAGAAGGAGACTCACTTTTCATCTTTTTAATAGCTTCAACAAGTTGTTGTTCGTTCATAATATCATCCTCTACCGCTTCCGTTAGGTCGCTTAATGACCAACGGTCAACGCAGTCAGAACTTAATGTCAGTAAAACAAGGAAACTTTTAAACTTTTTCAAAGACGAGAAAGAGTTAAAGTCAAAGAAGATAAAAGAAAAAAGAGAAATATTTTTAGATTTCAGAACAAAGAGATAACAGGTTTGATTTTAATGGGTTCTGAAATTCCAGTATCAAAATTAATTATTTCAGCAAAAAAAGCTTATGAAAATGCTTATGCTCCTTACAGCAATTTCCGCGTAGGTGTAGCTCTTGTATCAAAAAAGGGTAATATTTATACAGGTTGCAACGTTGAATTTGTGGATTATTTAGCTCTTCACGCCGAACTTAATGCTATTGGTTCCGCCGTAAATAGTGGAGAAACAGACATTATTACAGTAGTTGTATATTCGGCTTGTTCTCCCCCTGTTCTGCCTTGTGGGTCTTGCCGTCAAAAACTTCTCGAGTTTTCCAAACTTCATGACCATGATATAACAATTATTGCTGTTAATAATAATGACGAGAAAATTATGCATCCATTGAGTGATTTACTTCCATTTGGGAACATTTCTGTAGAGAAATAGGTTTTATACTCTGAAAACTGTGCAAGTTTGTTGAGAGGAGCATGCAAAAATATTAAAGCCATCTATTCAATGTATTTTTGTAACTATTTAATTGTTAAAGCTAATTTATATTAGGAAAGGATTCAATATGAGTGAAGAAGAAAACAAGAACTGCTCCAATTGCGGAAGCCCCATGCTAAAACGTCATGATTATCTGCCTGATGATTTTGACTTAAAGGAAGTGAAGGACTTTTGGCTATGTGGCTCTTGTATGCTATATGAGCTCATTGAATAAGAAAAATTGATGGAGGTATAATCTCTGTTCCATGCTTTTCTTTTGCTTCAACAAGTCTTTTTCTTTGTTGTTCGAGTTCTTCGAAGAATTCATTAGGCACATCTTGCTCACTACGGAAAATACTCTCAATTCGATCTACTTTATCAAGGAATTTCTGAACTCTTATTGAGAATTCAGCTTCGTATCTTTCTCTACTATAGTCTTTATTGAATGCTTCTTTAAACAACTTCACCAAATCTTCGTATTTAGGTATATACCCAATTGGTGATTTAATTGCACCACATTCACCATGGACTCTTGCTTCAGCCCAAAGGAGCCAGATTTTTTTATCCAAAATAGCATCATAGTATTTGCCATTTTCGTCTTTGAGGAAGTAATTAGTTGAAAAAATCAGGGGACGATGCTCTTTGTCTACCCTTCTACCAAAATCAAAATGTGCTTTGAGGTATTTTCCAAGTGGGACTACAATGAAATCCAAGTTAGCCATTGGTTGATGTTTTCGAACTCCTGCCTTTCCTAGAGTGGCGGATGTCGTTTCTGATTCAACTGAAGCTCCAAGTACTACACCATGGTTCCAACTGAAAGTTTCATAAAAAGGAACGGAAATATCACTATCTCTTCCACCATAGAGTATCCCAGAAACTTTTACACCATCAGGGTGGTGAAGTTTTTCATCACAATTATCCAACTCTTCGATTCTTATTGTATAACGAGAATTAGGGTGAGCAAACTTCAATTCGTTGCCATCATCGTCCTTCTTTCCTGCTTCCCATTCACCAAGTAGAGAAGAAGTCCAATTGATACCTGTTTCAGGAATTTTAGTTTGATCTCCCATACCAAGCCAGTAAGGTTTACCTTCTGTAATTTGAATGTTAGAAAATATGGTCTCATTGGGAGTAGTTAGTGATTTATATATTTCAGGATCGTCCTCTGGACTAACATCCTTGATAATACCAAAAATACCACTTTCGATATTTACTGCCCTAATCTCTCCATTTTCGTTTATACGAAGATAGGTTATATCGTCACCAACGATTGAATTACCGGGAACCATTGCTGTTGAAGTTTTTCCACAAGCGCTTGGAAAAGCACCGAGGAAATAGGTTTTTCTTTCTTTTCCTAATGCGTGAACAGCTGAAACAAACATGTGTTCTGTAAGCCAATCCTCGTTTACAGCCTTATTAATAGCTAAACGCAAAGCAAGTTTTTTTAGACCTAGACTATTACCTGCATATTGGTTATTCACACTTAGTACTCTGTCTTCTTCTAGGTCGATATAGATTCGTCTATCATCAATATTTTTTGTCACGTTCTTGTCAGTTAGTTCACCAGCTGAATGAATGAGATAGAAGAAATCCTCTGAACCTTCAAGGCGCTTAAATTGCTCATATCCTTTACGGTACAGCAGGTCTTCAGAATGGGCTACATAAGCAGAATCCGTTATCTGTAAAGCTGAAATTGAAAAGCGGGAGTTGGTAGGACCTAAGCAGAAAAAACGAATGATAGCAATCTTCCCTCTCATGGCACCGTCCATAATCCTTAATACTTCTTCCAATCCCTCATCGCGATCTTTTGTGTTAATGTGTGAACCAAACTTTTCTTTTTCAGCTGCAGGGACAAGCAAACGCGTATTTGCTTTATCTCTCGCTTGATCGAAATAAGAGTCATAATGAACTGTGTGACCCTCTTTTTCTAATTTTATTTCCTCTCCTAAATCAATAGATAATTGCCTAACATAAGCTATATCTTCTGAAGAATCATCAATTGCTACAGCTTTATCTGGTTTACAAAGAGAAAGAAATTCCTCAATTACTGCAATCACTTTTTTGTTCTTTAGTGCCTCGACTTTCTGGACATCTCTGTCACTAAGCCATTTTTTTAAGACCATAAGAGAGATAAAAAACCGGTTGTTTATTATGTTTATGGATGAACTATGAACTATATTATTCTACAAAAACTAGTTTGAGAGTTGAAACTGAAGAAATACAGTGAAAATAGGTGCTTATCGAACTTATTAGCTATTATTAAATAGTTCTTTATTCCATTCATCTACTATTTTAAATAACTCTCTTCGCTTCTCAAGCTCTATATCTAAAGACCAAAAACCCAGCTCTACCAAAGACTTGGTCAATTCCTTTGGTTGGGAGACGGTATAATCTTGGAAATCTTGATTCCATTCAAAGAAGGCTTTTAGTTTTAGGTAAATAGAATAAGGGAGACGATCTTTTAAGCAGTAACAATCATTCCAGTTATAGGAAATAAACTTTAACTTTATTAAATCATCAATACATTTATCGAGATATTTGTCATATTTCTGGCTGAGCATCAATATTAATTATAGAGAACTATATTAAATGTAAACAGAAAAAATAAGACATAATAGTGTATTGTAAAAAGTATTCGAAATAATCTTACGTTCTAGAATGCTTTAAACCTTTAAATGAGTGCAAGAAAGTTTGACCTTTAACAACACTTAACATACAAGTTTTTGCTTTGATAATTAGATTCGAATAAAGAAAATTAAAGATAAGAGGGTAGTACCCAATTTCTCATGGTTTGTTGATGCTGAAAAAGCAATTGTTCCAATTTTGTGAAATGATGTTTCCTACACTTCTTTATAGCCATGTATTGAACTGCAGGCGCAAGAGGGTCACCATTTCTAAATTCTCCCACTTGAATAAAGGCTTTCATGAAGATTCTCATCTCCAAAACTTCGATTTTGTGAAGTTGATCTTTATATTTTCTGAGTAAGGGATAAATTTCGTCAAAACGTTGTAGATCAAGTAATTCTTGAGCTAAAAGCAGATCTGCATAAGTATCCTCAATAAAAGTGGTTTTGTCAGTTCTTATTCTATTCTTTAAAATGTCAATACAATTCAAATGTTTTTGCTCATCACTAATTTCTTCATCAGTTATTGATTTTTCTATCGTGAACTCGATTATGTGTTTTACTCTGTTAAAACTGAAATAGTTTATATTTGATAGTTCTTTCAAAGTATGATTATCTAAATTAGCATTTAGGATAAATTCTGTTAGTAGTAAGAAATTACTATAATGTTTTGTACAACCTTTGACTATTTCATCAATTAAATCTTGGGCTGTCTCTAAGTCAAAGTCTATTTTGCGTGAATATACGTTGAATTTGATTAAATTGAGCGTATGTAAAATCTGACTTTCAGTGTTTTTATCAAGGTTTTTAATATAAAATTCTTTTTGGAGTAATTTGTCTACTTCATTAATCATTTCAAAGGTTTGGTGATTTTACCTTGTAAAGCTTTAACTGCGGAAAAATAGGGAAGCATGGTTATAAAATTACTGAAATAAATGCTTTTTTCGCTAACTGTCTTTAGAATAGCATATGCATCTGCAAAGGATGATTCAGCCAAAGATAGGTTCGAATTTAGTAAATGAGCAAAACCAACGAAATAGTAAACTATTCCTTTGACATCATCTGGCATTTTATTGAATAAAGATCTATTAGAGAGTATTTTTATGCTAATTTCCAGAGCATTTTTACTATCTTGTGTTTTCAT
Source organism: Candidatus Heimdallarchaeota archaeon (assembly GCA_023705985.1). Classification (GTDB taxonomy): domain Archaea; phylum Asgardarchaeota; class Heimdallarchaeia; order Heimdallarchaeales; family Heimdallarchaeaceae; genus 18H4-34. The sequence goes on from BPTO01000001.1 coordinate 64,473, forward strand.
ATAAATAATACTCAACATTCCGAGCGTTTGGGCTAAACTTCTGTAAAATTTATTGTGATAAAAGTAATTTAAACAATCCTCAAACATTTGAATGCTTTTAAAATCATGCTCTTCTAGCCATTTTTCTATTGAAAAGGTATATTTACAAACATGATAAATAAAAGCATCGTCCTTTTGTGATTTTTCTAGTATAGCTATTGATTTTTCAATATATTTTTTTGACTTTGCTTTATTTCCTTTAAATTTCTCAATATACCACATATGGGAATAATATAATGCCAATCCATAATTATAGTCAATTTCTTTTGATAAAGAATGGATTTTAGATGCTAAATTAGCAACTTGTTCATTTTTAGATTTAAGGTGATGTATTTGTACTATCTTTAAACTATATAAGTTAATTATAACCTTTTTATTATTAAATTCTATACTTTTCTCTATAGCCTTGTTAATTAAACTGGAAACCTGATCGTTTGTTTTTTCGTTATAAACTATGAGTCGAAGCTTTTCCATTACAGTACATAGATCTTCTGTTGTTCGTATTTGGTCAACGCTTTTTGCTACTTCATTTATATGCATTTTTTGTTCATATTACTATTCGACAATTGATTTATAAAGAGGGATAATACCAATATAAAAAAATAAAGTATAGTGGTCAATTAAGGCCACCAAATTGGAGGGGTAATCGCATCATCACCATCTTCAGGGTCAAACATTGTAATCACTTTTAATTGTGTTAATCTAAATATGGGATGAAGATTAAAGAACAGCACAGAAACTAAGTGACATGTTAATGTTATCTATATATCAAACACTATTTTTTCTAAAGAATTCAAAAAGAAAAAAGAAAAAAGAATAAAAATGCGTCCTCAAGGGCTAAGGTTGCCAAACAGGAGGTAAAATCGCATCATCGCCATCTTCAGGGTCAAACATCATAAATCACTTTTTTAGGTTGTTATCCTAAATATGAGCTAAAGGTTAAAGAATACACAAGAAAAAAACTGACATGATAAAGAAAAAGAAATAATTTTTAATTATCTATTGTTTTTCTTTCGATTTTCCTTAAAAGATTTTCCTTAAAAGATTTGATCTTACTTTACTTTACTCTTATCACAAAGATAAGTTAAAATTATTCATTTAATTTGATTATTTTTTATCTAGATTTCCAATCAAATTCCTTAAATCCCTTTGAACGTTCTTTCATACGCTTTGCAGCTTTATCTTTAACTCTATAGATATTATCATAGAAAGTATTCACTTGTTCAGCTTTTTCCCTAAATAGTCGCGCTTCTTCCGTTCGTTTCTTAAAATCAAACATGTACCTTAGATATTGGAAAAAGGTCATCTTTTTATCACGTAAGTATTTTCTTAATAAGTAATAAATTGACAAGATTTCAAATATTGTTAGTAAAACGTATAAAACAATTAATACCCATTCTTTATCAGGTTTTAAAAAAGAGAAGAAAAAAGCAATTGGGAGATAAGTAGCAGATACAAACATAACTGGAACACCTAGAAAGAGGTAGAGAATTTCGTTAAAAACATTAGCAAACTCAGATCCTTTATCAGCTAGAAAATTCAGAAAATAACGTAAGGATACAAGAATAATGAGAACGATTGTTACAATACCAGCTAATATCTTGATTAAAGGATTACCATATATAAAAGCGTAAATGATAAAAAAGACAAAAGTTCCTGCAATTGTTAATCGTTGAATTAATTTCTCTCTTCTGAAAATCTTTCTTTTTTCTTTAGAAATAGTTTCTCTGCAATTTATACAGGTATTAAGTAGAGCTAAAGTCAGTTCTCCACAAAGAGGACACGTAATATACTCCATTTTTTCTTCTATAGGAGTATCCACTGAAACTTCTTCCTTCTTATCATCTTGAAGTTCTGAAATTCGTGTAATTGTTTCTTTTAACTGCGTTTTCTGCTGTAATTTTGATATCATAGCTTTTTTTTGCGGATGGTTTTTTCTTGTGTAAGGTTTGATATCTTTTTCTAGAATGAAAGTATTTATTCTTCTGAAATCGATGATAAGCTTTAAGCCCACAATTAACAGAAGCAATGACTCTATTGTACCATTAAACGTAAAAAGAAAAATCTGAAAAACTTCATCATCAGCATAACTAGCTACTCCTCCCAGAAAGGCTATTATGACAGAATAAAAACCAAATATTGGATAGAAAGGACTTCCAACTCTAAGATCAAATATTCGCTTAATTTTCTCAAGTGTTTTGTTCATCTTCCAAAAACCCATAATTCTACCAAAAATGATAGTTAATCCTACAAAACCAGATACACCAGGCCAACCAAAGACTGCCATATTTAACAATACTGAACCGGAATAGATATAAAACCAAATAGCTGTTTGCTTACCTGTTTTTGTAATATGATCGATGAAATAGATTTCAGTGATATTTTTAATTCCTATAGCAATGAAAATAAGAGAGATAGCAACAAGTAAGAATAAGATATATCCTGTGTACTCCCAGTAAAAAAACCAACTTTGAAAAAATTGATTATAAACATTCAAAAAGCCTGATACAATGATTAAAGCTGAACCGAGAATTATAAAAACAATCTCTCGCTGAATAGGATAATTGTGATCGTTCATTGGTCACATTCAACTTCAGTAGATTTTTCACCCTTAAACGCTTATAAATGTGATGTTCCCATTTTTAACATATTTTAGAGTATAAAAAAACTTAGTAAACTTTCAAACGTTTAACAATTGAAATTAATGAGTGCGGAAGTAAAACAAGAAATTAAACACAAGACTGGTTTTGAATTATAACTAAAGATTAAAGAACAGCGCAAAAAAAGTGAAGGAAAATCTTACCACGTAAATATATGTTTGTGTGGCAAGATATTTTGCTTCTTCTGTGCGCGTTCAAGAAAAAAGTCAAATTCTTCATCCTTGAGGGTTGTAAAGTAAAATTACCTGATTGAAATTATTTTTCAAAAGCAATCTGTTCCAAGAAGTATTAGTTTTTATTGATAAACGTCGTGATAAGGTATACAGGAACCCCGAGAAGACCTATCTTTCAATAAGAAAGAAAAAGGATTGGGAAGCCCCTTGGGGACTTCCAAACGTAGGAGGTGATCCATCTCCAATGCTATCATTCTGAGTTTTTTGTGTTTTTAATACTCAGCTCAATATTTCATTCTGTAAATAATGGAATAAATGAGAAAAGATTTTATATTCAAATTAAAAATATAATAGGCTAAACATATTATTATAACAATGGTGTTTTGAGCTATGTCAGAATTGAAAAAAAAGTATAGGGGATTACCTCTTTCTCCGATTGTACGAATAATGAAGGATGAAATTACGAAACTAACAAACGAGAAACTGAATGTCAATAAAGAAGCCAAGCATTTTATGTTGGAATTAGTTGAAGAATTCATTCGTCAAACGATTAGAGAGGTTTTATCAGAGGATTTCCGAAGATCAAGAAAGACAATAAGTGCTGATGAACTTCATCGTGCTTTGCGTTTACCTCCCGATGTTAGCAATTTAAGAACTGATATTCTTAAGAATTGTTGGAGAAAAATGGAGGACAAGTTTAGTAAAAATAAGGTTTTAAATGACTAATATTCAATTTGGCATATCTTTTTATCACTAGTTGCATTTTTATCCAATGCATTTACCTCTATTGTACCTACGGTCCCAGAATAATCGCTTTTTCGCGTAATTGTAACATGAACAGTTGTTTCCCGCCCTTGAACTTCAATATAGATAGTAGAGTTGCCTTTTGCTTGATTTATTCGCGCTTGTGATTGAGATTTTTTTGCAAGAGTAACTTTTATTTGATTTGGATAGCTTATATTAATAAACGGACTTCGGAATTCCTTCCTCTCTGTTATTTGAATTTCCATATCCATTCTTTTTTTTCTTTTAAGGTTTATTTTCGTTTTATTGATGAATAATTCAATAGGATTCTCATAATACATAATCTTTATTTGTAAATTTTCTATTGCGTTCTTTTTATTTATAATCTCAGAAAGTGACCATCCAATACATGCGATTAGAATGTAAATTCCAATACTTCCATAAATTGATTTATTCGTTAGAAACTCTGATAAAAAATCTAGATTCGTAACATCTAGTATCGTCAAGATAATGAAACATGCAATACTAAAAAATTTCAGTATTTTACTCCAGTTTAGTTTAATTGTTAACCCTCCTCTTATCAGGAAATGTCTGTTTTATTGCCTTTAATCCATTTTCTGTTAAAGTTCTAGGACCAATTATCAAACCAGAGCGGTATATTGTAAGTGGAAATATTCCCATTGATTTAATATCAAAAAAACCAGATATAGAAATAAGTCTATGACCCTTCTTCATTAATTTCCATTCCACTTTTAAATCAACATCAAAACTACCTTCCAATTCAATTTTTTGGTGAAATATGTTTGATTCTAATGTTATACTATGTATTAAATTAGCTTTTTCAATTAATTTCTCCAAATCAAGTCCTTCTTTTATTTCGATTTGCATCGCTTCTACTCAACTCTTTTCATACTTTTTACAAAACTTCAATATATCTAGTACAACTTCTCGTGTCAGTTCTTCATATCCCTCTGTACCATTTTCTGTACTAAACTTAATGAACTGAATCTTTCCTTTTTGATCAAGTAAAAGTGGGATATAGCTTAACGTCTCAGGTAGTCGATAAAAACCTCCAATTGTTTTAGAACTTTGTTCTTGTTTTACTATTCGCTTGAAATCCTCTAAATCTGTCAATTTTAGATATATACCACTAAACTTTGCATAACCTCCTTCTGAATGAAATGCAATCTTATCTATACTATCTATCCTTTTCTCTGATAAGAAACTAAAAGCCTTATTATTTATTTCGAGCGGCTTAAAAGTGATTTGGCGCCTGAATATTGAGCTCATCTCATTGAAAACAGTTTCCGCTGTTTCAATTCCACCCCTTACTTCTATAAATTCGTTCCTTATATCCCAAAAACTTAAAATAAAGTCCCAATCGTCCATTTTTTTACTTTCAAAACTATCTTTGGATTTTACATAGCTAGTAATTGGCACAAATCGTCTTTTAGCAATTTTAAATTTTATTCTAGGGCTTTCTGAATTTGTTATTTCAAATTCCCTAAACATGAAAGAACTAGAAGGATCAGCTAATTTTGGTTTTGTTGTTCTAATTGTTTTTAAAATTTCTTCTTCGGTGTATTTAACTTGTGTATCCTTTGGATTTGTCCAAATGTAAAATCTGTGACCCATAATATCATCCCTTTTACTTTAATAAGTATTTATTAATGTCTAATAATTTTCGTTTAAGTTAACATATTTTTCTGTATTTATTAATTTTACTTGTTTGGTTTGCATCTTATTTTTGGAAATAGCATCATTGAGACAAGAGAGAAATTCGTTTTTAAATTTGTTTCAATTTGTTTTCTGTTGATTTATGAATTGTAATTTGTATATAGGTAAATTCCCTAAAATTTGATTAGATACTCCATTCGACCCTCTATTTGCTATTGGGGTAAAATAAGTTCTGTTCTTTTAAAACTTTACAATAATAGAAACAGACAACTACATACAATTAAGAATTAGATGGATATTTCAATATTTTCTACTTTATATTCGAATCGTTTGACTGTTTTATAGTGGGTTGCTGTAATTAATGAACAATACCAAAAGCACAAATAATCTTTAAAAAATGTAAAAAATAAGATAAATAATAAAAACTCCAGAAGAATACAAGAACCCCGAGAAAACCTATCTTTCAATAAGAAAGATGGTTGCGATAAGATAAATAATTGTTTTATTTTTCGCTATCATCGTCTTAATCGTCGTCTAGCTCCTCCATCGATTTTCTTATAGCCCCCATTGCCCTTCTTAAATCTTGGATTCCTTTTTGAATGCTTTTACGTTTCCTATTTTCTTTAATACCCAGATAAAAATTCTGAGAAAATTGCAAGAAAAAGTCGAACGTTTCTATAAATTTAGTTTTTTCTAGATTAAAAGAATCAGGTGTATTTAATATAATTCTAGAAGGAATATTGTAATCAACATAAAACCCTTCTTGTTTTCTTTTTTCCATTACAGCTGAATCATTGTTTATTTTGTTAATTACATCTTCTAAATCTATGATTGCTTTTGCTAGTTCTGATGTTTTACTTTCTTCTGTAACTATTTCGTTCAGCTTTTTAGTATATGCCTTATAGCTCAAAATACCTTTGGTAAGTTGGGATCCAAGTTCTTTTATTCTTGTTCTGTATTTTGTGGTTTCTAGATACTCAGATTGAATAAATGAAGCTAAAATAGACCAGCCAAATATCTGCTTAAAAGTATGATTTGTTGTAGATAAAACAATTTCTTCATCCTCCTCTTTAAAACCACCAATATAAAGCGTTAAAACAACCCAACATTTAGATAATTCCTCAAAACCAAGAACCGCTAATGAATAAGCATGGCCAAAGGAGCGATTATCTCTAAGTAACTTGCTATCATTAAGGAATTGTTTCGCATTGTTCAAGGTTAGTTCTGCAAGTTTAAGAAAAAACGCATATTTGTTGGGCATATTCTGATTCTCCATTGAAATAAATTGTATTTCTTAATATATAAAGAAGAATGAGACCATTAGTAGTCTTCACAATAAGCTAATAATCGTTGATGACAGAAGGATGTACATAGGATCAGTAAATACGCTAAGAAGCTCTGTGACTACAAATCTCGAAGCGAGGATAATTACAGATGATTTGAAATTAGTAGAAAACGCAATTGAATATTTATAGAACATACAATATTACTAACGAAAGAATAGAATGGCGTTAGAAAAACTAGCGATTCAACGTACAACGAAGCAATAACTATTTTTCTAATTGTAGTATATTACCAAGAAATATATTGGGATAATTCATAATATACTTATGGAAAATGTTATAGTTGATCCAAAAAAACAAGATTTTGTAAATGCTTTTGGACTTCTTGAAACCGCAGAACAAGATATTAAAGCTTCTAAACATCTATACAAAAGAAAATTATATGCTCATTCAATTTTCTACTTACAGCAATCAGAAGAGAAGTTAGGAAAATCTCTGTTATTGCTTATAGGTGAGTGTCAATATAAGGATTTAGCAAATGAAGTCCGGCATGATGTTGCGGATTTTTACTTAGAAAAATTGATTAATTATTATGTGGATAAGAAAGATAGTGTTCAGATAAAAAGTAAAGAAGATTTTCAGATTAATAAAAAAATTGAAGAATACAAAAAGAAGAAAAAGAACCTGATAAAACAAGGTCAAACCATTTTTTTTGAATACGCTGACTTTGAAAGTGCTTTAAAACAATTTGACAGAACTCTCTTTCACTTAAAAAAAAGAATAAAGGAATGGAGAGGACAATATTATCGTCTAACCAAAAATAATATTGTTGTACTTACTAAAGCTGGTGATGAATTAATAGATGAAATTGAGAAATCAAAACTTGTTGAAGCGATGGATAATAAAGAACAACTGTTTGAAACTAACATTGATAAGCAGATTGCTGTTCTAAATGTTCTCGAGTTGTTTGAAAATTCTTTCTATATTTACTTTTTAATTGGTTATGTAGTTATTTTAGGTATGAACTTAGATTTCCATGTAGTTAGTTCACGCTACAGATTTCCAGATTATACTTTCGATACTGTATATACAGAAGAAGCATCTGTTGTAAAATTATATTCTCTAATCTCTAAAACTATTCACAAAATTATAAGAACATATAATTGGGTTTTATCGCAACATATGGAAGATAATGCGGAAGAAGAATAATTTGACAATGTAAATAGAATAAAATATGAAACACAGTGAAAAAGAATTTTGAAGAACTATTCCAAATAAAAAAAACCACCTAAGGAATACAGGAACCCCGAGAAAAACTATCTTTCAATAAGAAAGAAAAAGGATTGGGAAGCCCCTTGGGGACTTCCAAACGTAGGAGGTGATCCATCCGCAGGTTCCCCTACGGATACCTTGTTACGACTTTTGCATCGTCGCGAAGCCCAATTTCGAATAAGCTGTAACAGCCTAACCTCAACCGAACCTCACTTCGTTGCAACGACGGGCGGTGTGTACAAAAAGCGGGGACGTATTCTCCGTGCGATGATGACACGCGGATACTAGGCGCTCCATGTTCACGAGGTCGGTTACAGACCTCGATCCCTACTGCGAGCAGGTTTGGGGGTCCGCTTCCCCTTTCGGGGTCGCCTCTCATTGTCCTACTCATTGTGATGCGTGTGTGGCCCTGGGGATTAGGAGCATACTGACCTGCCGTGGCCCGCCCTTTCATCTATCTTCATCGATAGCGATCTCCCTATTGTCCTCAGCCAAGCCGAAGCTTGCTCTTAGCAAATAGGGACGCGGGTCTCGCTCGTTTACTCACTTAAGAGCACACCTCACGGCACGAGCTTGAGACGGCCATGCACTACCTCTCTGTTTTATTCGAGTAAGGTCTTCAGCCTGACTCACATATAACAGTCGCCCCAGGTGAGTTTCCTCGCGTTGAGTCGAATTAAACCACACATCCCGTGCCTTGTGGCGCTTTCCCGTCAATTCATTTAAGTTTCAGCCTTGCGACCGTACTCCCCAGGCGGAGGATTTAATAGTTTCCCTTTGGCACTGGCCAGGCCCTTAGCCATAGCCAACACCTAATCCTCATCGTTTACGGCTAGGACTACAGGGGTCTCTAATCCCTTTCGCTCCCCTAGCTTTCATCCATCACCGTCGAAGATATTCCAGTGAACCGCCTTCGCCACTGTGGGTCCTGCGAGAATCAACGCATTTCACCGCTTCTCTCGCAGTACCGTTCACCTCTCCTATTTCCTAGGTTAGTGGTATCCTTGACAGCCTACAAGTTAAGCTTGCAGATTTGATCAGGGACCTACTTACCCGGCTACGGATGCTTTAAGCCCAATAATCGTCCTGAGCACTCGCAGAGCTGGTTTTACCGCGGCGGCTGGCACCAGCCTTGCCCTCTGCTTGCTGTTAGAGCTTTATACACTCCATCACAGCTAGGGGGTAACCCTAGCACTTGGGTTCGCGGCCTCACGCTTTCGCGCATTGGGCACGATTCCCGACTGCTGCACACCGTAGTGCTAGGACCAGTGTCTAAGTGTCCTTCTCGGGGCTCCTACTCTCATAGCCCCTACCGATCAATGCCTAAGTGATCCGTTACATCACTTACTAGCTAATCGGCCGCGGCCTCATCCTGTGGCGATCCGAAGACCATTAAGTATTGGCCCTTTCCAGGAGTCCATACTTATCGGGGATTAGTCTCAGTTTCCCGAGGTTATTCCCGGCCACAGGGCAGATTGGCGACGTGTTACTGAGCCTTTCGCGATGCCTCCGAAGAGACATTCCACTTGCATGTCTTTAGCAAACCCAATAGCACTCAGGTCCGGCATGATCAACCGGCTTCTTTTTTCGATTTTTTGGTACGATCTTTGAACTTTTCACTATTATTAATGAATTCGAATTGACTTTTTTTACGCACACTTACATACGTTTTGTGCTTTTATAGTACAGAACCTTATTTCTGTCCTTTTCAATTCTTATTTGAAAAATAAAGTTCATCTCGGAGTTCTTGTTTTCCAAAGGAGGTGAAACAATCATATTGGACTGTATTTGTTCATGTTTTCCGATTCTTTTTTAAGGTATCGTTTAATGGTTTTTTTGTCGACGCCTTTTTATCGGTATACTTACAATGTATTTCTACTATTTTATTCTTTTTGCTCTGTGAGAAGAATTTCAAGGTCGTCAATCTTCAGTAACTATCAGTTTGTTTTATGGAACGGGTTCTTTTCATCCTCTGCTCTATTCTTTCTTTACTTTCTTTGAGATTATCCTTGTAAGCATTAAAGGAACTACCAATATTAGAAGAGTAAATGTGAAATATGTTTGCGTTTCATCTGTAGAATATTCAACAGGTTCATCAAGAGGGTAAAGATCGAATGAACATGCAGAACCATCAATGGAATAATTACCTATCCCTGACCAATCTGACCAATAATTGCCCTCTTGTGTTTCAGTATCATACCATGTAGTATTAGTACCACCATCATCTCTTGCTTGTGAAGTTCCTCCTAGATTATTGTCTACAAAGGTATTATGGTGAATGATGCTATTATCAGAACCAGACGAGGAGTAGACACCATATCCTTCATTTTCTTGTAGAAGATTATAAGTAACGACACAAAAAGTAGAAGACGCAAGAAAGATGCCCCACTTATTATTGTTTGTGCACGTGTTGTTGATGACAGTTGAACTCCCCGAATAGTGAAGCTTAATGCCTACCCAGTTGTTGTTACACGTGTTGTTTTCAACCTTCGCACTCTCCGAATAGTAAAACTTGATGCCTTGGTAGTAGTTGTTGTTACACGTGTTGTTAATAATAACTGAAGATGTACAGGAGTAGAGAGATAGACCAACTGAAGCGTAATTTAATATTTGGTCACATACTGTCACACTATTACATTTGACTAATATTAATTGACCATAAATTGGTTCAGAAATAGTAGTGGAGTCAAGGTTAGTGTAAAAACCTAGTTTTTTACCATTAACCCAATTATTCTCGATAGTATATGATAGGTAAGCATCAATGGTATGTTCATCTATATATAAACCACAATTAGTAAAAGTGTTGTTTGTCACAGTAGAACTATCAGAATTGTAAAGTTTGATTCCATCCCAGTCGCTGTTGTTGCACGTGTTGTTGGTAACCGTCGAACTCCCAGAATGGCAAAGCTTGATGCCTTCTCCATTATTGCTGTTACACGTGTTGTTGGTAACCGTCGAACTCCCAGAATAGGAAAGATAAATACCATCACCATTGTTGTTACACGTGTTGTTGGTAACCGTCGAACTCCCAGAATAGTAAAGCATGATGCCTTCCCAGTAGTTGTTGCTGCACGTATTATTAATGACTGTTGCTGTTCCATCAGTTACATTAAAGATACAAATACCACTGTATTTTGCTTCAACATAACAGTTTCTAATAACGAAATATTTAGTTGTCATACTAATAAAAATACCATTGTCATCAGTTGTTGTAATGTTATATCCTTCAATAATATAAGGTTCCTCAACAGTTCCTGAACCGGGAAAACCATAATCTGTGAAATTGCTATCAGAAGTAATGGAAATTGGATCATGAGGTGTCAACTCTAGTGAAGTAGGGTCATAATCATTCTCTTCAGCAGTTATTTGTACGTTGATATTCAATGTGTAGATTGCGAATGTCAGTATTAGTAGAACTAATGTTGCTTTCTTTTTCATAAAATCACACTTAATTATACTCTTTATCGGATATATATTTTGTGCAACAAATTCTTCCACTAATATTCCTAACTAGAATCTTTTTCTAGTTTACATACCAATTTGGGAATAATGAGGTAAACCCATCTGCACTAATATCTTCCTATCTTCAAAAAATCCAAAAAAGAATAACTCAAGGGGCTTCCCAATTCTTTTTCTTTCTTATTGAAAGATAGGTTTTCTCGGGGTTCCTGTATTCTTTAGGTGGTTTTTTTTATTTAGTTCTGTATTCATAACACCTTTGATTAAATGAATCCATGAACAATATCTTTTTATCCACTGCAAAGAATGTATGTATGCGGAATTTGTTAATCCGTAGATTCTGTTAATCATGCCCTAACAGGTGTGAATGTTAGATTGATAATCTCAATCCAGTTTATGTTCTGTTGAAGAACGTAAATGTTATAAACAAATGATAAAAACTCAAATACGCGCAATCAGATTGTGCGATTTTATCACCTCCTGGATTGATTCAATCCTCTAGCTGTAAAAGCTAGATGTGCTGACAAGAACTCTCCAAGTAGGCGAAAATCTGATTTTCTCAAGATTAACCTCAATTATGCCTACGCCATGCAGTGGATGACTCGGCTAGGGAGCCGATGAAGGACGCGGTAAGCGGCGAAATGCTGCGGGGAGGCGCAAACAGCCAACGATCCGCAGGTATCCGAATCGGATTCCGGTTATAGTCTAATAAACTGTAACAACCAGTAATGGTGGGGAACGCAGGGAACCAAAACATTCAAGTACCTGCAGGAAAAGAAAACAAAAGTGATTCCGTTAGTAACGGCGAGTAAAAGCGGAATAGGCCAAACCGAATTCCTCTTTCGAAAGATAGAGGTGGATGTGGTGTTTTGACTACAACATGGACCGTAAGCGCTAAGTCGAAGTTCTCTGGAAAGAGATATCATAGAGGGTAATAATCCCGTAGACGTAAACGCACGGCCTAGTAGTATCAAGATTAGTGTGGCTTGGATCTGTCGCACAAATCTGGGAGGACTAACTCCCAAGCCTAAATACTCCCCTAGACCGATAGCGCACTAGTAACGCGAGTGAAAGTTGAAAAGTATTCGAAGTACGAGAGTGAAAAGTACCTGAAGTTGCATGGTAACAGACGTGGATGGCTTGAAAGGGTAGATTCTCACCGAAGGAACTCACCGTAAGGTGTTAGTACGAGGTGAGAGGACCAGAGTCATCCGTTCCGTCTCGAAACACGGGTCGAGGAGTTCAGGCTTGTGGCGAGCCTAAATGTATATGGTGGCGTAGCGAAAGCGACCAGCGCGCAGCTTCGGCAAGGCGCGACGTCCGATAAGGGCGTGAAGTCACAGGTCTGAGACCCGAAAGCAGTTGATCTATCCCTGGATAAGATGAAGCGCTTCGAAAGGAGCGTGGAGGTCTGAAGGGTTACTAATATGCAATTTGTTCCTGTAATCTGGGGATAGTGGCAAAAGACCAATCTAAACTGCTGATAGCTGGTTCCCCCCGAAGTATAACCACAGTATAGCGTCGTTGGAGGTTGCATGTGAGGTAGAGCTACGGACGGGAGAATCCGGGGAGTGAAATCCTCGATCTTCCTTCCAACTCCGAACTTGCATGCGCCGTAGAAGGCGACAGACGGGCGCGTATCCGCAAGGGATATGGCCGAAAGGGGAACAACCCTTCGATGGGTTAAGGGCCCTAAATCCCGGTTAAATGTTAAACAGAATGGCGTCCACAGACTAAAACAATGAGGCGGTAAGCTTAGAAGCAGCTATCCGTTAAAAAAAGCGTAACAGCTTACTCATCGAGTTTTTGGGCCCAGAAAATGGACGGGGCTAAACCGGGTCCCGATACCCATCCGAACTCCACAAGAGTTTTGGGTAGGGGGGCGACCTGGCTGGGTAGAAGCTGGGGGGTGATCCCCAGTGAACCGGTCAGGTTTGCAGATCTCGACGGTAGTAGGAGCATAGTGAGGTGGGAATCCTCACCGCCGAAAGCCCAAGGGTTCCTTGGCACTGATCGTCAGCCAAGGGTTAGTCGGTCCTAAGGGTGAACTTAACATGAATCACTCGAAAGGGAAACAGGTTCATATTCCTGTACCGCGCATATAGATGTGGCGACACAAGCTCTGAGCTAACACTGGTGGGTAGGTGGCCTAGGAGAATATCCTAGTTAAATTTAGAAGTCTGGGAAGAACCGTTAAGGTGAGAACCAGAAGAATAGATGAATAGGCTAGCCATAGGTTGCTGGCTGCCATCGATCCCAACAGTCCGTGAAAAAGCAAAGAGAGCGATTATGCGCGACCGTACCCAGAACCGACACAGGTGTGGCTAGTTTAAAAGACTAAGGCGTGTTAGGGTAGCTCGGGTGAAGGAAATCGGCAAATTAGTCCTGTATCTTGGGTATAAGGGATGCCTGGAGAGGTGCAAGCCTCACCAGGTCGCAGTGACAAGGGGCACCCGACTGTTTAATAAAAACATAGCAAACTGCAAGGGCGAAAGCCTGTGTACAGTTTGTGAATCCTGGCCGGTGCTGGTGATTTAAACCTAGGTTCAACTAGGCTAAGACCCAGTAAACGCCGGAGCTAACTATGAGCTTCTTAAGGTAGGCAAATGCCTTGTCTGCTAATTACAGACGTCCATGAAGGGACCAACGAGGTGCCCACTGTCTCCACCCGAAGCCTACTGAACCCACAGTCCAGCGAACAGTCTGGAAAGCACCATCGGGAAGAGAAGACCCTGTGGAGCTTTACTGCTGTCAGGGGCTGTTATATTGGTGTGCATGCATAGCATAGTCAGGAGATGCTAATTGCGTATTCTCCGGGATACGCAGGAGTCGATCTTGAAATACTGACCTTGTGCATTGGTATGACTTACCTCTTGCGAGGGGGACACCCCCTGCCTGGCAGTTTCACTGGGGCGGTAGCCTCTTGAAAAGATATCAAGAGGGCCCAAAGCCAAGCTCAACCGGGACAGAAATCCGGTGTAGAGTGCAAGGGCAAAAGCTTGGTTGACTGTGAACTCAATTACACGGTTCGCAGATGTTAACGCAGGGCCTAGCGATCCTTCGCATTGTCATTAGTAGACGGCGGAGGTGGCAGAAAAGTTACCCCAGGGGTAACTACACTTTGACAATTACACTTTCAAAGTGGCAAACGAAAGGGAACTTTTCTTCTGATTCTTTTTAAGGGTCGCAAAAGAGCTTCAAATAGGTGTCAATATATTTCCGGTGTTCAAGTGAGAACAAAAAAAGATTTTCGTCAATCATTTTATGGCTTTATTATACTTGAGCAGATGAATCCGTAACCTAAAAACCATCAAAAAAGTAAAGTAATACCCTTAAAAGGAAGAAGAGCCATTCTGAAAGTGTGAGGTCAATGGTTGTTAGATAGGTAACTGGCCAAAAAAAAGGCTGACAACTGATCTGACAAACCAATGTCGATTAAAGGCAAGTGTAGCCCTGAACAGAGTTGTCGTGGGTAAGAGTTCACATCGACCTCACGGCTTGCTACCTCGATGTCGGCTCTTCCTAGCTTGGCGGTGATTCAGCTGCCAAGAGTGGGGTTGTACGCCCATTAAAAGGGAACGTGAGCTGGGTTTAGACCGTTGTGAGACAGGTTGGATTCTATCTGATGGTGCTGGCGGGAAATTGAGAGCAAAACCTCCACAGTACGAGAGGAACAGGCGGTTGGGGCCGCTGGTGTACCGGTTGTCTTCCAAGGCATTGCCGGGTAGCTAAGCCCTTGACGATAAGAGCGGAAAGCATCTATGCTCGAAGCGTTTCTCGAAACGAGTTTCCCATTCTACCTCATATAGAGGGGTTGGCGACAACAACTCTGAGGAAAGACGAGAGCGCGAAAAGAAGATTCGTTTGATAGAGCAGGGGTGTACGCGTCGAGCTTCGGCGAGATGTTTAGCCTACTGCTACTAACTGCCCAAGCGTAGTTAGGCCAAATTGAGAAGATCAGTTCGTCAGATACTTGGAGAGTTCTTGTTAGCACATCTTTTTTTTGTTAACTGACCCGTTTTGTTGATATTTTGTACAAAATGAGAAGAAAATTATGAATTATCCCCTGTTTCTAGTTTAATCTGACTAACACTCTGATGAATTAAATTGGGATGAAGAGAGATCTAAAGATAACTCTTTTTCCACTCTTCTACTTTTTCAGGTAATGTTGAAAGAAAAGAAGTAAAATCAAGTCCTATATTTAATGAGTATTTTATTAATAGGAGATCTTTACAATCTTTACATATTCCAGAAGGAATTGTATATTTAGAAAAAGGTATAGTTTTTCTTGATCTACATCTACCACAAAGATATCTTTTACAAGTTTTGCATAATGAAATTGTATTATTTCCACATTGAACACATGGCTTCTTAAAATTGAGTCTTGAATTGCTCATGTATAATAATTGGAAATACTAGTTAATAATGTTAGGTGATACGCTAACACCACATCTTCTTACCTAGTGTATCTTCAGATGATTGGTGTATGAATTTACAGAATTACTTTGTAAGAAAATAATCAGCTAAAGTTGTTTGTTTATTGGTTTTGAGTTCGTTTTGCAATTGATTGATAAACCACTTTTTGAGTTTCATAGTCTTAGGTTCAACAACACTCTTAGGAATCCAGACGGGGTCATCTGTTAATTTAAAGATAGAAGCAAAATAAGCTTTCTCAGTTTCAGTTTGTATCATTCCTAATTGAAAATCAGAGTAAAGACTAGAATCCATTATTTTGACATTAAGATTTCAATATTTAAACAATTAATTAACATTTAAAATAAAAAACTCCTTAACTGCTTTGAAGGAAATAGTTCTATAACGTTGTAATCGATACAATCTATGCATAAATCATTAGTAATACTAATTTGGTCAAGCTCTCATAATTTTCTCCAGATATTATTAAACACCTAAAAACTAGAACTATCTTTCATAGCTATATTTGTGACTCTATCCAAATCTTCCCTGAACCAGTTTATGGCTACACCTAACAAACTAGAAATTTTTCGATAACAATGAACAATACCTATTTCTTTGTTATATTCATGTGGAGAGAGTGTATCATTAGGATATCGAGTAAAAGTAGCATGAGGATAAGTTATTATTGCTAGAATGAACATATTTCCATAATTAAGAAAAAATCTTCTTCTCTTTCGAATTCCATCTAAAGTTTTTTCCTTCTCTACTTCAGATATGTTCTCAGGTAATGTTATC
Source organism: Candidatus Heimdallarchaeota archaeon (assembly GCA_023705985.1). Classification (GTDB taxonomy): domain Archaea; phylum Asgardarchaeota; class Heimdallarchaeia; order Heimdallarchaeales; family Heimdallarchaeaceae; genus 18H4-34. The sequence continues at coordinate 80,991 of BPTO01000001.1, forward strand.
TTTTGACTAGAAAGTAATAGTTCAACATCTTTTATCATACTATCATTATCCAACCAGTCATGAATAAAAGTTCTGAATTGAAGATTAGCTCTTAGAATTTTCCTAATGTTTTTCTCATCAATTATAGCTAATTTTGTTCCGATTTCTATGAATGTCTTTCTTATATTTTCCTTATATTTATCATAGTTTTTTACAAAATCTTCAACTTCAGGAATGATTGATTGTGATTTTCTAGTATATTCTATGAACTCATGATTTTTATCAGTTTCTTCTAATAGTTTTAATAATTTCAAAACACTTGACCACCATTTTACTAACGGAGTTACAAATGCCCTAGGTGTTTCATGTCCTATTTCTTTTCGAATATCTTCAGGAGTAGAATCACCAGTTAAAACTGCACAGCTTTTAACTAATTTCTCAACAGACTGTTGTAGAAAATATATTGATTGTGAATACATTCCGTTCTTATAAAGTAATTTAGATGCTTGATGATCATCCTCTGCAGTTTCTATGAGTTTATGAATATATCTAATGTGTTGAAAACCCATTCTAATCCCATGAAAATTATATCTCTCATATTTTTTTGTTGTGTTTATGTCTAAAATGAAAACACTAGTATCTTTCCAAAGATTAATTGAAGAATTTAATGAGTAAGGAGGAATGTTAGTAAAGATCCTATTATACCACCAACAATTGCACAAATTATACCACTAATAATATTGATTTTGCTTAAACGGAAAGTTTTTTTTCTTCTCTCTCCTTCAAGTGGGTATTCTAAGGTTTTAATTACTTCATTTATATCAGAAGCAAGATCATCAAGTATTTCTGAAGAAAACTCGATTTGTACCCCTTCTCTTCTTCCCTTCGATTTCAGCAAATATTTTACTTGTTTTAGTAAAGAATAAAATTCTCTATATTCATGTAATACATGCTTGATTTCTTCTTCTGTAGCTGTATTGTTTGGAATATCAAAATCCATAAACTTATTTTTAATTCGACTAACACTCTGAGGAATTAAACTGGGATGGGGATCAAGCTCATTTTGCTTTTTCATATTTTCGACTAATTCTTGTAGTTGTTCATGATAAATCTTACGACTTTCTGGCATTGTAATCTGATTTAAAAATAAAAACTCGATTTATAAAGTACAAGATAAATTATATGAACAAAATTAAATATAAATTTCTAACAACAAATTTCTTTCATTATCCAACAAGGTTCTGATTAATAATATCTTTTGCTTCAACATCTTTATTACAAAAATCTTCAAAAGATAATTTTGTATAATGAATTTTTTCTTTATCCTTGAAAAATCTATAATATCTCTTGAATTCATTCTTCATACTGTCTATAGTTTTGTCCTTGTGATTATTAATAATATATATTTCAGGAGTTCTTCCTTGATATAATTCCATTCTTTTTAATAAATATTTTACATGAATATCTGAATCTGGAAAGGAATAACCACCACCCTGAACGACGTTCAAGTGTTGAACATGTCTTTGGTTTAATCAAGCTCCGTCCCCTCACTATTTGTGACCGCAAGTTGACCAATAAATTCAAAACTTTACTCTGCCCTTTCCTCTGGTACACCTTTCTTTTGTACGCTCATACCCTCTAGAGGAGATTAGGAGGTTTTGGGGCATACTTTATTAGATTTTTTAATCTTCATCTATTTTAACTAATACGACTTCATTTAATATTAAAATCATCTAAATCATTCTGTATCTTATCTAATTCTTCTTTATATTTTAAATATTCTTTAATATTTTCTTGGAATTTCATGACTATTTCCTTTTGTTTTTCTAAAGATGGTAAAATAACATAAATATTCTTAATATCAAACTCATAAATTTCTGCTGTCATACCTCTTATATAATGTTTGAATTGTGTTCTACTATAAACTGAGGAAAGATATACTAGAAGGTAATAGGGATCTATTTTTCTAATATCGGGTCTTATAACAAGGAACTTACTTAAGGCTATTATTTGATTAAATTGAGATGGTATTTCATTTATAATTGTGATTTTATCAGCTATATAATCCTTTGAATGAGCTACAGATTGCACTAAAATGTCATTTTCTTTTACAGTTTTCATAGAGTTTTTATATCTACTTTGATCTAGATATTGTATGTTTTTCCAATCGATGTAGCCAATATTTTGGGATATTTTCTTAACTGTAGCAGAAAATGACATTTTAGTGAGATCGGAAGAGCACACGTCTGAACTCCAGTCACGTGGCCTTATCTC
>BPTO01000002.1 GCA_023705985.1 Candidatus Heimdallarchaeota archaeon
AGGAACACCCTTCCCAGATTCACCAAATTCTGGTGTTATAACCACTAGTGCTGAATTATCTCCTATTGCTTCTCCATTTTTTGAAAGTGGGCCACCATCAGAAAAAGCAATAGAACTAGCTAGGGTTACAGACAGAGCAATTAGAGAGTCACACTGCATTGACTTAGAAAAGTTGTGTATTATCCCTGGAAAGTTAGTTTGGATAGTATTCCTAGACTTCTATATTCTTAATCACGATGGGAACCTATTTGATGCTGCTGTATTAGGATCGGTAGCTGCTTTAGCTACAGCCAAAATACCAAAAGTTAAAGTTACTGGAGACGACCATGAAGTTCTTGAAGAGAAAGTTCCATTGGATATTCAACACTACCCAGTATCAGTAACTACATACCGAATAGGAAAAAAATTGTTAATAGATCCCACATTTAAAGAAGAAAGAGTTACAGATATGCGATTAACTTTTGCCTTTGATGAGGATGACCATATCGTTTCAGCTCAAAAAGGTAATAAGGGTGTACTCAAACCTGACGAAGTTATGCCAATAGTTAAACAAGCTTTAGAAATATCCAAAGGTCTGAGAAAAGAGCTAATGAAAGCACTACCCTCTAAATGAAAAAGAGATATTCTTTTTTTTTATTTTTTTTATTTTATTTCTTAGATTTCAATGCTTAATTTCTGTTAAAAACAATAACTCTTATAAATAGGGCTAAGATTTCAAACCGTGGTGAAAAGATTTGGGACGTACTAAGAAGGTAGGTTCAACTGGTCGTTATGGTGCTAGGTATGGAAGTACCATTAGAAAAAGAGTAAGACAAATAGAGGAAAAGAGTAAGATTTCTTATCGTTGCCCGATTTGTTTTAAACCAACATTTATTAGAGCTGGACTTGGAATATGGACTTGTAAAACCTGCGGGGAGAAACGAACTGGTGGAGCTTGGGAACCTACTACAAGTGCAGGTAAAAGCATGTCACGTAGAATTACACGTATTTCAGAGGCTTTGAAAGAGAATGCTTAACCCAAAATTACTCTTCACACTTTGAAAGATTGTTTTTACACGTTAAATTTCATTTATATACTCAAAGAAAAAGTAGACTTTCAATTTTTCTCTCCTTTCTTAACTGTATATCCTATAGCTATAGGTTGAATGTCAAGATTAGTCAACTTTTTATTGTTCAGTGAGCTAGGTGTTATATTGATGAGACGAATTAGCTTTACAACATCACGAGATCCAGCAAGAAAGACTCGATCTTTCATTCACGACATTATAAAAGTCGTACCAAGTTCATCTCGCTTTACTAGAGGGTCCAATCGTCTTTCTTATTCTCTTGGAATGATGAAAAGTCAAGGTTACTCTACGGCTGTAATTATAAATTCCGTGAAAGGGAACCCTAACTTCCTTCGTATTTTCAATCTTGTTGATTCACTTCAAGAATTTCCTTATGCTATTAAAATTCGGGGATCTACCCTCTCAAGAGAGTATGGCAAACAATCAGAAGGGAGGTCACCAAAGTTTTCACTCTTGATATCGTCATTAAACAACGCTGAAGAAGAAACAATTATTTCTAGGCTATTCAATACAACAACTGCAGATATAAGTAAATTAGACAAACATGATTATGTTACCGTTTATGCTGATTACTTAGACAAAGAGGAAGGATTGATTTTCGTTGAATTTTTGGATAAAGACAATCAACAAACAGGTCCTAGAATCAAATTGAGAATTGTTCCTAGACGGATAGAAAATGGATTATAGTTATACATTGATAAAGTGAATAAAATGGTCTCAAATTTTATTAGTGATATTGAACTAGTTATGAAGATAAAACTTGAGAACAGACTGGTTAGTAAACTCTTATTTGACGCGTTAAACATAGAAACTACTTATAATCCAAATGACAGGGCATCTGTCCGTTTGAGTACAGAAGATGAACAACTTATACTTATAATAATTGCTCAAGATTCGGTATCTGCACGCGCAGCCATGAATTCATACATGAGATGGATTAATCTCTCTCTTCAAATCTTATCTAATATTGGTAAAAAATGAACTTTAGGAGATACCAGCTTTACTCAATTTCTTTTGAATGAGTGGTTTTACGAGTCTGTATCGAAATGTTACTTTTCTGTAAAGGCTTTTTTTGAATAATTTTGCAACCATTCTGTATGAGTCTATTACACTCCAAATCGAGGGATAAGCATCTATTTCATTTACAATAATTCTATCAAATTCCCTATCTTTAATTTCTCTTAAAATCTCGTTTATTGGTAAAACACCAGCTCCAAAGGCGTAGTGAGCATCACGATCCTCAAGACAATCAGATAGATGAATTTCCTCTAGTTCTTCATAAGGGAGAATATTTAGAATTTCCATGAAATTTGAAGGCCCATTCACTAAATAGGAGTGTGCTACATCAAACAACCACCCTTTTAGCTGTACACCTAAATGATCCTTAAGCGTGTTATAAATCTCAAGAAATTCATTATCAGTATAATCTGGAACATTTTCTACAATCAATTTAATATCAAGCTGACTCAAATTTTCAACTAATGTTTTAAGGTTTCCATTCTCAGCTTCTGGAGGGTGAAATACCCCCAAAATCAGATTTAAGTCATCTTTGTTATTATTTATTAGCTTAATTATACTCTTGATTTCATCTTTTTTGTTTGGTTGTGCAAACTCAAAATTTTCAATACCTTCTATTGGAAGGTGAAAAGTTAGTGGCATATCACCTACAAGAGGGATGAGTTTATCTACATTTTCTAACGATGTACCAGCTGGGTTAATTTCACATAATTCAAATCCAAGAAGCCGAGTGAAACGTAGCAGGTGTTCAGTTGTTAATCCTTTATGTGCTTGAAGAGTTTGACCTATAAGTACCATTATGTATCCATGCGCAATTAAAAGAGCTAAATATATAAATTAATCCCAGAAAGAATTATGTGGAAGAATGAAAGTTAAATGTGCTATAGTTAGAGAACCGGGAAAAAATTATAGAAATTGCATTTCTAGCCATCCACTTCATCATATTCTCAATATGTCTAAAGCAAAGAAGCAACATCATAGCTATTGCGAGACTTTATCCAACCTTGGGCTTGAAGTGATAAAGTTACTTCCAATAGATGGTAAACCTGATGCGTGTTTTGTTGAAGACACTGCTGTGGTTCAAGGAAAAAGAGCATTTGTAACAAGAATGGCTAAAGAGAGTAGACGAGGAGAAGATGTTGAAGTAGAAAAGCTACTAGAAGAGTTTTTTGATGTTAAAAGAGCTTTTACTCCTGCAACTATAGAAGGTGGAGATGTTATTCATTTGCCATCTCATTTAATCAGTGGAGTCACTCAGAGAACAAATATGGAAGGAGTAGATCAAATGCGATCTTGGTTGAAGGTGCAAGTTGACACAATCATTGATAATACCATTGTACACCTCAAAAGCTATGTGAATTATATTGGGAAGAAAACCATTCTTGTCACAATGTCTTATCAGAATCATCCTTGCCTTGAAAGATTCTACTCAATAGTTGTACCAAATGAGGAATATTACGCGACAAATTGCTTGATAATTGAAGGTGCAGTCATTATGTCTACCAAGTTTCCAAATGTCGTAGAGATGGTAAAAGAAACTGGCTTTGAGGTATTATCCCTAGATATGAGTGAATTCGAAAAATGTGAGGGAGCATTAACTTGTTTGTCCATTATATTTTAAATAGGTCACATATAGAACAAATTCCTTCATCAAATAATGTCAAAGTGAAAGCAAAACTCTAAATATTTGATATATCATTATTAATTGAGTATTATGTTTTTGTTCAAGAGATGGAAAAGTACCTTGACTGGTTTTCTTACCTGTACTATAGTAATAGTCTGCTTGATGTTAATTCTGTGGTCAACTATAGATGTACAGGCAGTAATCGACGCAAATACAGCATTAGTAGAACAAGCTGGTGCTGCAGGTCATTTATGGGTAATTTTACTAATGTTAGTAGTTGTAAATTTATTTATACCATTCAATTTTGACATACCACTGCCAATCCCTTTATTGAAAGAATACAATCTTAATTCATCTATTAGTGGACATGCTGGTTTATATTTCCTAATACTTCTCATTTGGCTTATTGGAGCTTTTGTAGGTGGGTTAGCTTCAAGAGGTGGATTAAAATCTGGAATGTCTTCTGCAATTTGGTCATTCATTTTTCTAGATTTCCTTTTTGCTGTGTTAACCGCTTCTATTAAGTCTGGTGAAGCTGGAATGAGTGGTTTTCCTCTCTTCATTGTAACATTTCTAATTGCTTTGTTCGTAGGTTCTTTCATTTTTGTAATAATTCTTGGACTTGTTGGAGGAGCAATTGGAGGTATTCTAGGTAAAATGCTGTTTAGAAAAGAAAAAATTGATGATACAAGTTCAGAAGAGTAACAAATTAAATATTCTAATCTTTACACTTTTTTGTATAATTTACTGATTTAGTATCCACATGTTTTTTATATTGAAATATTGTTTATTTATTTAACCATCATGGCTTTGCAAAGTTCCTCTATAACCATCCCTTGGGTAGAAAAATACAGACCAAAAACCTTTGAAGATTTTGTAGGTAACATAGCTGAAGTTAAGAAACTAGAGAATTGGCTTAAAAAATGGAAACAAGAGAGAAAGAAAACTGCTTGGCTTTCAGGACCTGCTGGGGTGGGAAAAACAAGTGTTGTTCTATACCTTGTTAATAAATATGGTTTTGAATTTGTTGAAGTAAACGCTAGCGATAAAAGAAATAAGAAAGCTATAGAAAGAAATGTAGGTTTATCATCTACTGAAGGAACTGTTCTACAAGGTGCTCGAGTAAAAAAACTAATACTTGTTGACGAAGCTGATGGTCTATTCGGGAATGAAGATAGAGGTGGAGCAAAAGCTCTTGCTAAAGTTGTTGAAAGAGCACGTATACCTATAATATGTACTGCTAATGATCCTAAAGCTGCTGCTCTTAAGGCAGCAAAAAAATCTATGAAGGTTTTTAATTTTGAAAGATTGAAGGATCATGAAATTTTGACTCTGCTTAAAAGAATAATAAAAAAGGAAAGTCTTTCGATAACTGAAGATATTTTAGCAAAAATCGCAACAAACTCACATGGAGATGCGCGTTCAGCTATTAACGATTTAGAAGGAGTAGCTTTTGGTGCAATCTCTGCAGATATCACGTTTTCACCAAGAAATCAAGAACAAAATTTGAATCAAGTTCTTACCAACATTTTCATGGCCAAGGATTTACAATCTGCAAAAAAAGCAATAGAAGGTGCTGATCTTGATTACAGAGAGCTATTAATGTATGTTTATGAACACGCATACAAACAAGCAGCAAATAATGAAGAAACTCTTAATATGTACGAGCTTATATCAGAAGCCGATTTCTATCTTTCACAATGTTATATCAAACAAGAATGGAAGTTTCTAAAATACTTTTTTCAATTCATATCATCAGTTGGTTTGGTAAAAGAATCTTCCTTTAAATATTCTAATTTCGGTTTTCCTAGTTATTGGGGATTAATGGGAAAACTCAGAATGAGAAAGGCTAAGATAAAGAAACTGTCAGATAAAGCTGAACAAAAACTTCATAGTTCAACAAAGTTGTTTGAAAATGATATCTATCCGTATTTGAGAATAATTTTTAGAAATGATCCCAGAATGGCTGCGGGGATTGCAGTATGGCTTAGATTTGATCAGGATGATGTTGACTTTCTAACTGGTGGCTCTAATAAGGTTACTCAAGAAATAATGAAACACCATGAGCTGGCATATCAACAGATGGCTGAAACATGGATAACAGAAATTAAAGAAGTAAAACCTATCAACATATTAGATTTTACAAAAAAACCCAAAAAGAGAGGAATAAAACCAATAAAAACGCAACTTCAAACTCCTCCTACAAAGGATCTCTCTCAAACCAAACCTGAACAAGAAAAAATAGAGAAAACAACACCTGTATTAAAAGAGAAAGATAAGAAAGGAAAGAAAGATAAAAAGAAAAAGCCCTCACAAGCTTCATTAGAGAAATTCTTTAATTGAATATACTATTATTTTAAGTCACTAAGTGGAAAAACTAGTCCGTTTTCAACAAGATAGTGGAGCAATTTTTTGAAGTTAATCACAATATAAACGTCAGCTGTGATTTTTTTCTTAACCATTCCTTTCTTCGATAGAACCCCTAAAATCTCTTTTACACTTGATTCATTGATTCCTGTAACTTCAACTAGTTCTTCTAAAGTCATACCTTCATCATACATGCTTAGTGATACAGCTACAACACCAATATTAACTCTCTCAAGAACTTCATTATCTAATAATTCGTTAGTGTTTCCTTCCTTTTCTTCCATTTAAATCATTTCCTTTTCTCTTGTTCAAGGATTAGAGAGAAATATGCTTCTACTAGTTGTGAACCGATACCAATGTCTTTGAGATACCTCTTTATTTCCTTTGGTGATTTCTTGTCTTTTAATTTGTTGTAAAGAAAACTAATTGTTTCTCCTGCTTCCCAAGGGTAAACAACCCAATCTTCTGTTTCTTTGATATAATAATCTGGTTTTATGATACTATGTTTCTTGTAGTACAATGTAGCGGATTTCATTTTGGAAGGTTTTTTTACTTTTACATGTTTGATGGCTGCAGAAAGACTCTTTCCTGAGTCTGCTACATCATCTACAATTAAAACAGTTTTACCTTCAACATTTTCAGAAATTTCTTGAGTTATTATTGGTTCATCAGTAGATCTAGTAGTGTTATCGTAAAATTCAATTTTAAGATTTGCTGTTCTTCTATTGCCAAAGAAATCTGCTAATAGTCGAGCAGGTATCCACCCTCCCCTAGCTATCCCAACAATAATATCAGGATAAAACCCACTTTCAGCTATTTTTTGGAAAAGATAAAATGTCATTTGGTAACTTTGGTCCCAAGATACAATTTCGTATTCTACCATTTTTATACCGAGAATTAATGATGGATTGTATAAGTAAAATATGATTCTTAAACTTGTTTATCTTTTATCTTTGTCTTATTTTACAATTTGCTGATTTTTTAGATATTCAAACTTTGAACTTTGTAGAATTACCAAACTTTCGAAAGATTAAAAATCCTTTAATTATAAGGAATCTTCAATAAATAAAATCGGTGAAAAAAACATGTCGTTTATTGAAAGATTAGAAATGACTATGGAAGAAAAGCAGATCTACCAACTTCTCTTGGGCTATGGACAATTAACAGCAATTGAACTCTGTAGCCTCGGAAACTTACATTATTCTAAAGTTCAAAAAGCTTTAGAAGGATTAGCCGCAAAAGGAGCAGCTGGAGTTTCAGAAGGATATATAGAAAAATATTACTGTAGAATTCCTCTAGATTATCTGGGAGAATCGAGCGAAAAAATAAGCAATGAAATAAGAGAACATTTGAAGGAATCTTCAACGTTCTTAAGAGAGAAAAAAACTAATTTTCATACAATTGTAGACAGTTTAAGAACTCAGCTAACAGATTCTGTCTCTCAAAAGAGCAAGGATATAGATGCCAAATTTACTCAGTTTACTACAGATATACAAAATAGCACTAAACAACAAGATGAGGAATTATCTAGAAAATCAAATGAACTTAAAGATAATATAACATCCTTACAAGAAACACAGAAAGTTTCAGTTATATCTTCTATGAACGGGTCTATTGACGATATTAAATCCAACATGTTAGAATTCCAAAACAACCTAAGTGAAGTAATCTCTGATATTAAACAAACTAATGTAACACAAATACAATCAGCTAAAACAAAAGTCGAACAGAGTTCTACACAATCGATCGAAAAAATCCAGGTTGTATCATCTACCATCAAATCAAAAATGGAACAATTAACTGAGTCATATGCTACTGAAGTTGATTCCATTGCTATTTTACTTGAAACTGATATAGATAAGACAAAAATAGATGTAAGAGAATTTAATCAAGCTCAAACAGAGAAAAATTTGGAATTCTCTTCTATTGTATCAAGAAAAGCAGGGGAGACAATAGATCAGCTTTCGGATGTTGTTTCTACATCTCTTGAAGATTTAAATGGTAAACTAGGCACCATTCTAGATAATAAAGTAACGAATTTTTCAACAAAACTTCAAGAAGCAATTGATTCGATGAGTAATCATTTACATCAAGTAAAGGAAGAAGCGATAAACGAATTAGTGGAAAATAAAAACTCAGCGATTTATTCTACAATAACTGGAATTAAGGACAAGATGGCAATAAAATTCACTGAGTTTCAAAATGAAGAACAAACGCAGAAAAATAACCTAATCAGTGAGAGAGATGTTTTCAATCAAAAATTAGAAGCTCATTATAATGAAACCTTGACTAACTATAAACAAATAGTACAAAATATAAGAGAGCAAGCAGTAAATAGATTTGGGGTTTTTGGAGAAAATCTAACATCAGAACTTAATGAAAATACAACTGGCATAGTTGAAGGTATAAATTCGTTTAGAGAATCATTCAAAACGCTTACAGATCAGATCGATGAAACAATTACACAAGGTTTGGATCGTAGTCATACTACTGTAGATGAGAAATGGAAACAACAAATACAAAATCTTGATGTACTTTTCTCTGAACAGGAAACAAAAATAGTTGAACAGACACAAGAATCTATAAACAATCTTAACAACACAATTACTACACTCTCTGATGACTTAAGTAACTTCTTGCAACAAAGCGTTGATTCAATGGTAAATACAGCTAGCTCTATTGTAGAAACAACTAAGGCAGGACTTCAGGAAAACAGAACTCTTATAGCTGGTAGCTTAGGAAATGAAGTTGACGAAGCGAAAAACTACGTTGAGGAATCAGAGAAATATTTGAATACAATATCAAACAGTTTAGTAAGCACTACTCAATCTCTAAGTAATGATTTTAAAACTCTGGAGGCAACATCAAAACAAGTGTCTGCACTACAAATTAGAACATCAACTATAATAGGAATTGATGCTGTTATGGATCATATTGCACGAATAATTAAAGCAACTAAGAACAGAACAACGATAATGTCACCTAAAAAGGAATATATACCAATAGATGCAATAAAAGAACTTCCAAGTACAGTACAAGTAACCATCGTGACAAGTATAAACGAAGGAGATCCATGGGTAGCCGATGCTCTGGAATCTCAAGCAAATGTGAAAATAAGAGTATTAAGAGAAGGACCCGACACACCAAAATTCATTGGTGTTGAAAGGGAAAATGAAGAAGTGCTAATAGCAGCAACAGATGAAGCAACAGGAGAAGTAGTAGGTTTCATGTCTCAAAGTACTTACTTCGCTGATGCAGTGTCATTTTTAATTACAGGAAATGCTATGAGTATGTCAAAGCCACTATCATAATAAGAGAAAATAAGAGAAAAAAAAAACCTCTCTTTCTTTTTTTATCGTGTCACATAAATAATAGATAACAGGAAGGAGAAATACTTTTTTCGAATATTAATTATACATAATAATACATATTAGGATTAAAGAAACAAAAAAGAGAAAAAAAGTAGGTTAACTAGTTTATTCAAAGTCAATGCACTCACTGGGGCACTCATCTATACATAAACCACAATCAGTACAGTTGTCTTTGTTAACCGTCTTAGCTATATCATCTATTAATTCATAGACATCCTCTGGACAGACATCTACACAAGCGCCACAACCAACGCAACATGATTCGTCAACAATTGTAGGAATTTTAATCACCTTTTGATTAGTTCTAAAAAAAAATTTCCCTTTTTAACCTTTTCTATGGTAAAATGAGAGAAAAAATCAAGGTGGGATAATATTAGAACTTATTATTAAGCTTAACCCAACCAAAAAGTGATTTTGAAATTATTAAAATGTTTTTGGGCTGTAAACCACTTTCTAAGTAATCCTTAAAAAACTCGTTTTTTACCTACATATTTATTTATTGTATTGTTTTTAATATATTGTAATGCAAGACTTAGTTTGTATTTACCTTAAAACCCTCTCTCGTACTTATGATGACAATCCTCGTTCTACTATTTTAGTTGAAACTGAAGGTCAAAATGTTACTTTGAATTTGTGGTCACCTTGGGAAAATTTAGTTGATTTTCTCTCTCCCTATTCTAAATTTCGTGTTTATAAGGTAAATAAAGTTGATACAGATGATTCATTTTACTTCTCTACAGGTTCTGATTCCATTGTTATTGTTGATCCAGATGTTTTAATTAACACAACTGACATTAATAGTGTGTCTTTTTGCCCACGCAGCTATTATATTAATCAGATTGTCGGAGATCTTGCGTCTCCATATATCGCAGTAAGAGGTACAGTAATTCATAATTGTTTAGGAGCTGCTGTAGCTTTGAATTCCAAACCTTCTACAGAACTTTCTCAAGTATTGGATTCAATGTCAATACAATATGAACGATTTGGTTACACTAAAGATGATGTTTATCAAGATGTCCACAAAATGGCTGAAGCCTTAGATTCTTTTATTGATAGAATCTCATCTCAATCTCTACCTGAAATTCTCTTTCTTTCACCCATGTTTGGTGTAAGAGGACGTATTGATATATTGGATGATAAACATATTTACGAGTTGAAAACCGCAAAAATTTCAAAGAATGATGATATTCGGTTTTCAGATCTTACACAAGTTGTAGTTTATGCTTTTGGTGTTTCGAATTCAACTGATCTCCAAGAAATCGGTCAAGGATCTGTTATTTATGTAGGTAAAAATGAAGTAGTTCAAAAATCAGCTGATTCTTCTTGGGGTATATTGCGTTTTGCTATGCGAATGCGTAATATTGCTTATGGTATCTCTTATCATGGGTATGTTCCACCAATTCTATCTGAATCACAACAAAAAAGATGTCACAAATGCTCAGTTAAACACTTCTGTGCAATGTTGTGTGCTGGTCTAGAACAGCAAAGAACTTGTTCTTCTTGCCCTCACAACCTCTTCTGTACAAAGAATGCACTTTCAAAGAATTATCAACAGTATTTCAGCAAGTATTCGAATCTACTTAGATTAGAAAAGACAGAATGGGCTAGAAATCAAGCAAATTTATGGATGTTATCTCCTGATCAACGAGTTGCTAAAGGAAAAGCAATAAGTAACTTAGTTCTTGAAAATGAAATAACTGAAGATGGAATAACTAGGTTGTTGTTTTCCTGTAAAAATGATTCAGAATTGAGAGAGGGTGATATCGTTGTCATGAGTCAAGGAAATGTTTTGGAAAATACTATAAGCACTTGTATTATATCCGGAATTTCCAATAATTCAGTTGAAATCGAAGTAAGAGGTAACCTTCCTCAGGTTACATTTATCGATATATATTCTATAGATGTAGGATTTAGAAGACAACAAAGAGGTTTATTCAATCATGTTTTCAAGAGAAATAATTTCAGCTGTTATGTTATTGATAATGAAAAACCAGAAATCACCCCAATCAAAGGTGATTATATAAAGAACAATCCGGTTCAAAATGGCGCAATAGAAAAAATTCTAGGAACTAAGGGTTATTGTTTAATTCAAGGTCCTGCTGGAACAGGAAAAACTCATGTAATAGCTAAGGCCGCAATTCTTCTAGCTAATAAGGGCGAAAAAATTTTGCTCACTGCCTTTACTAATAGAGCTGTGGATAATGTATGTAAATATCTTGTAAATAATCGATACTACAACTTTGTTAGACTGGGTTCTTCACACTCGATTCAACAAGAAATACGTGAATACACACTTCAAAAGTATCGAGAAAAAAATCCTGATAAGACTTCAAGAGAACTTCTACAGCAGATTCCTATAATTGTGGCAACAACAGCAACAATCTCTAATCCATCATTTGAACAGTTAGGGATACAAACAATAATTATAGATGAAGCTAGTCAAATGACTGAACCCACATTACTCTCTGCTATTATGGAAGGGGATAGAATGATACTTGTAGGGGACCATAAACAGCTTCCTCCTGTTGTTCAGAACCCTAAATCGCAAAAAGGTGGCCTATCTCTTTCTTTGTTTGAAAGATTAGGACAAATATCTTCCAAAACTATTCATCTATTAACGCATCAGTTTAGAATGAACGAAAAAATTGTTGAATTTTCAAATGAAACTTTTTATGATGGTAAATTAAAATCATTTGACAATCTCGTAAAGTTGCAAAATCTGCTTGATTTGGGATCTTTTACGGGAGATTACGAAAACTTAGACAATCCACTGATATATTCTCCTAAAACCCCTTTGGTTTTTATTCAAATAACTGGGGTATATCAGCCTGATCGAAAAGTTAACCTTCAAGAAGCAAAAATTGTAGGGAAGATAACAAATCATTTCTTACAGATGGGTATTAGCATTGATCAAATTGGAGTTATAGCACCATATAGGGGACAAGTAGGTGAAATAAGACGCTATTTACCGCCAAATGTCACAGTAGATACTGTTGATAGATTTCAAGGTAGTGATAGAGAAATAATAATTTTGTCTCTGACGGAACTAATACCTCGAAGAAGTAAGGGTTTCGGAGATTATCGTCGGTTGAATGTGTCAATTACACGTGCCAAGAAAAAGCTTGTAGTGGTTGGTAATCCATCAATCAATGAGAAGATACTTGGAGAATATGTTGATTATCTTAAAGAAAAATCAGCTGTTGTAAAAATAGATTTTGTTGAAGATATAGTAGAAAAAGAGATAGTACAAGAAATAATAGTTGTAGCTGAAAACATTTCAAAAACAGCTAGAATCCTTAAAAAAGTGATAGTTAAAAGTAAGAAAATCACTGAAGCAAAAGGTGACCGAAATAACTGTTTAATCTGTTTTCAACCTATATATGAAAATGCTATCGAATGCCCATTTTGTGAAAGACTTTTCCATATTGATCATCTAGTGGCATGGATAGAAGAAAGTGAACGATGTCCATACTGTAAAACAAAACTAATTTTGCACAGAATATCGAGAAGTAATAAAATTTGAAGCTATAATAAATAAAAGAAAAAAGAAAAAAAAGAAATTGAGATTTACTCTTATCTTCTTCTTCGGAGAGCAAGTAAAGATGCTAATCCGAGGAATGAAAGGAAGATTAATCCTGCAATTCCACCTTGTTTTGTACCTTTAGTTAGATCGTATCCAGCTTCAACCATGTATTCTCTTGCAAGATCCATGTCATAAGCATAAGGCTCTAACGTGGAATCAAAACCGAGAGATGCGTCAGGCATTGGGCTTGAAGCAGGAGATGCTAGACCTTCAAGAATCTCGTCGCAAATTAATTGACGAGGAACAGAGTGGCTGATAGCTTTACGAATAGCTAAAGCTGCGGCAGCATCACCATTAGGTGTTAACTCTCCAGTACCAAAGACTGGGTGTTTGAGGTTAATAGCCATTTCTTGTGAACCAGGGTCAGCAATCAAAACAGCGTCGATACCAACAACATCAGCATAGTCATCAAGAACTGGTGAGTATTGAGAGTCGACAATTTCAACTGTACCAGCAGCGAGATCAGCAATAGCTGAGTCTTTACCACTGATAAATGTGAAGATTAATTGATCTAATGAAGGAGTAGCTCCATGCCAGTATGGGTTGGGTTCAAGCACTGCTGTGCCAGTAACTGTGTCATAATCAGCTAAAATGAATGGACCACAAGATGTAACAAGAGATGTTCCTTCTACTGTAGCTATTGGTTCCATATTGAAAAGCCCAGCTCCTTCAACAAGGTAGTATGGATCAACTACAGATTTGTCAATTATCTGAAATGAGAACAAAGATTTAGCTAAGAAGTAAGGTTGTTTCAAGTTGAATTGAATAGTAGAGTCATCAAGAACGACAATAGAATCATTAGTTTCAAAGAATTGAGTCAGATACCCATAATTTGCAGATGCTACAGCTGGCGTCATGTGTAATTGATAAGTATATTTGATGTCTTCTGCAAGAACTGGATCTCCATTGCTGAATTTAGCAAGAGGATCAATTGAAACGTTAAACTGCAAGTTATCCGCGCTTACAACTGGTACTCCATCTGCAATTACAGGTTCAAAAAGTCTTGTAGTTTGTGCTCTTGCGTATAGAGTTCCATATACACAAGCCATCCATTGAGCATCATAATATGACGCTTGAACATAAGTGTTGTATTCTGTTAGTTCAGCTGGTAGAGCATATGTAATGACATCATCAGCATCAGTGCCAGTTTCTTCCCAGTATTCTGCTCGGAGGCTACTTGTTGCGATTAACAGTTCATCATAGCCAGTGACGTTCTCATTTATTCCAAAGAGTGATTTTGGATAGATGAGTTCAATTGCTGGGAGATCATCATAGAGCATCTGTTGAATTGACTTAACTAGAGGAAGTCTAGCAGTTGGATCAAGTTCAGAAGTATATTGAAGGAGTAAAGCGTCATAAGCCTCATTACTGTATTGATACATGTTGTCTCCAGCTGGTGTAATACTAGCAGTGTCAAACAAACCTGTTGGATCCCAATCTAATCCCCATGACCAACCGACGAAGAGGATATCATAACCTCCATCACCGTATGTGGGTATGTAGTCAAAATCTACACCTACAGGAAATTCCCATGTTCTCGGGTAAATGCTTCCCCATCCTGTTGATTCATGATGGGATACTCCAATACCAATTAGTGGTAATTGGTTTTCCATTAGGATTGCCCATTGATTTCGTGCAGGATTAGTGTTTGGTGACAGTAGATTAAGATAAAATACTGGTTCTTCTACATCTTGAGCAGTTGCTGGTAGAAGCAAAACTGAAGTACTACACAAAATAACTAGGGCAATGCCGAATATTGCTTTTTTATTCATACATTTTCACCTATTTTGTTTCTCGCTACAACTATTATAATTGTAGTAGAAACATGAATACAAAACAAATGCATATTAATAAGTGTTTTGGGTTAAGAATTCGTCGTGTTAACTCAACTAAGATCGGTTACACTTTTGGGCAAGATATCTTTAGGTGAGTGGTTCATAAATCTTTCACCTGGCGTTTGGAGACCTATGCCTTGGTGAGGATGGAAGAAGTTATAGAAGTCGTCCTTGTAGTTACGAAGGTCAGCGTTGCAGTACATTAATCCTAACCTCTTCATCTCCCTGACAGTTGTCCCATGCTGACGCTCTACCTTTCCACAGGTTTCAGGATGGAAGACACGACTACGAATATGCTTTACTCCTTCTTGAGCGAGGACAAGGGTGAAGGTACTTGTTCCTCCTCGCATAGAGTGGAACTGTGTACCATTATCAATTAAGACCTGACGGGGGTGACCATAGTTCTGGAAGCAGCATTTTAACCTTGTTAAGATTTCTTGCTGACTTATAGGATGGGGATAAACTCTCGATTCGAGGAGAAAGCGGGAATGGTCATTAATAATCGTCAAGAGATAGAGGTGCTGTCCCTGCTCTTTCACCCAGAAAGGTCCTTTGATGTCCAGCTGCCAGAGGTCATTAGGACGAGGTCGCTCGAACCTCTTCCGCGCTTTCTTCTTAACGGGTTTGGTTCTCCAAGACGATTCTCCAGCTTGTTGGAGGATCCTCCAGATGGTCGATGGGAGAGAACCAACCCTTTCCTCTTGAACCACTGCTCACTCTGCATAATATTCAAGCCATAGGCTCTTCTTAGCCTGATAATCTTCTCTCTTATGGTAGGAGTGACCTTCCTCCTTATTCTTCTTGGTCGTCTTGATCGTTCTTCCCACCATGTCCCATTAGGATCCTCATGATAGCGTCTGAGCCACTTATAGATAAACTGTCTCGAGACCATATAGTTCTTAGCGAGAGAGGTAATGGTTGTTCGATTCAAAGCCTTTTTAACTACTCGTTTCCTTATAAGTATCGGGTTACTAGTTGGGTTCATATTCAATCATTTACCCATGGTAACCCCTCTTATTTAAGTGTCAACAATGTGGGTTTAGTTAACAGGTTAAGAATTCGTCGTTAAAATACCTAATTCTTTTTAATTTTATAGTTGGCCAACAACGGAAAATCTGATCGTGACTCTTATCCCTATATATGTAAGTAGAACAAGTTATTCTACATTATAAAATTTCTAATAACTGAAAAATTCCAAAAAGAAATTATTCTTTTATATTCTATACTATGTGATCACTCTCTCCCCCCTTATTTCAGCTATAACTTCGAATTATTTTTAAAATCTGAACCATTATCATAAGATACAACAATAGAAATCCACCTGCGAAATAATAGCTAAAAGAGTTAAATGTTGCATGTTTAAATGAATACGCATCAAAAGGTTTTGAACCAAGAATTCTTTCTTTCATACCACCTATAAGCGCTGATTGGCCAATGTTTCCTAAGCATCCTCCCCAGAAGACTATTAACCCTACCTCTCCAAAAAACACCCATTGCATGAAATTCAGAAATAGAACTAAATCTTGATCAAATCCTAGCACTCCTATTAGTACCACTATAATATTTATAAGAAGAAACGCTAGTGATGTCAAGAATCCCAAAGTTAACACTCTAACCCAGTTAATCTTGATTTTCACCTCATTTTTCTCTGAAATGTCTCCTAAATTCTTTTTTTTCACCTCTTTTTTACCCTTTTTCATTAATATTTCACCTAAGTTAACTGATAGTTGCGCCACAGTATTTGCAGAAATCTGAATTATCTTTTGCTAATTTCCCACAAATTGTACATGTTATTACTTTTTTAACCTTATTTTCAAAGTGTTTAGATTTGTAGATGGGGTTAAGCACAATTTTTCCATCCATTATTTGAATCTCAAAATGTTTTGGGTTATCCAATTTATCTAGTATTGATTCTGGTATTTTTATCCTCTCTTGGCGATCAATTTCAAGTAGTCGACTTTGTTCAAGTTTTCTTAGATGCAAATTACTTTCATGTTGCCCTATAATAATTCCATCTTGTATCTCCAAGACTCTATCTGCTCTTGTTGTTACATTTTGTGAGTGAGTACATAGAAGCATCGCAATATGTAATTTCTGGTTTATTTTATCAAATAGGTCTAATATACTGTTTGCTGTTATTACATCTAAGTCTCCTGTGGGTTCATCTGCAATAATTATTTTCGGATTCGTTACAAGAGTTGCTGCAATATCTGCTCTTTTCTTCTCTCCCCCTGATAACGTATCCTCCTTTTTGTTTCTTTTCTCCCAAATACCTAGAAATTTCAGTAAAAACTCTGAACGTTGTTTTATCACACTAGATGGAAGATTTGCATAATATCCCACAAGTTCAACATTCTCTTTTACTGTTAGATGGGAGACAAGTCTTGTATCTTGCGATATCAACCCTGCAAAAGAACGTCGTGCCTTTATAATTTCTTCAAATGAAGAGCGTGTAATATCTTTTAACAAATCTTTCCAAAAAACCTTTCCAGATGTTGGTTTTACATTTCCTGCAACTATGTTTACGAGTGTCGTTTTTCCTGAACCACTTGGACCTATTAAAAACAGTTTTTCTCTTTCATAAATAGTGAAAGAAACTCCTCTAAGAGCTTGGGTTTCAATTTTTCCTGTTCTATAAATTTTTATTATATCTTCAGCTACTAAAATAGGTAAATTACTACTTTTTTCTGGCTGATATATTTCATCTGAGGTAAAATTGTTCATGTCTAACTGTTTTGTATTCTTATATAGAAACTAATAAAAGTTCCTCATCAAAGAATCCCTTTACATAGCTAAATTCATGTAGAAAAATAGAAAAAGAAATGAAATAAAGCTTTTTACGCTTGTTCAGAAGCATCGAATTTGATGGTTTTCCTTTCATTGATGAATAGCTTAACTCTACGATAGATGAAATCTCTTCTTTGCCAATATACATCTAAGTTACCAATAATCATTAGTGTAAGGTATACTAACAGAAATGGTATCATATTAACCAGCCACATTGTAAAAGCCAGTCCAATCGGATGATATTGCCCTTCTCCACCGTATACTAAACCATATTCTATGAAATTATTGGTTTTACGTTCGACAAATAACGACCGGAGTATTCCACTGAAGCGTAAGACTATATCTCCTGTCATTAATGCCATTTGAATACCTACAATTAGTGTCGCAATAAGATTCCATATCAACATATTTTTGGCTTTAGGTAAATGTTTCCTTTTAAGAACTAGTTTAAACATTATAAAATTATAAAAGCCAGCAACAACTGTTCCAATTACTATAGGCATAAAAACTATCCATAAATACATATTTGTCCATTTTGGATGTGCAGTATTTACATCCGATCCCCAAATATCAGTGATACTGAAGAATTTGTGTGTAGCTTCGAAATCCAACTCTTCGGTTGGGAAAAGACCATTTCTGAAAAATCCACTTTCAGGCAGAATGAAAAGTACTATCCCTAAAACTATAGATATCATGGGTGCAAGAATCCACTTTAAGAACGGTTTAGCCGCTAAGCGCAAAGTAATATCTTGACCCCCATTTAGTCCAAAAGTAAGGAAAACGTTTAACCAATAACTAGGACCATCTACAAATGTGATTTCCTCCGCTGTTGACATTGCTGTGAAACCCATAATCAGAATGCTTGAAACCCAAATAACTATCATCCACACTCCAAAAGGTGTATGGAGTTTATTCCAAACATATTTTAAAAATGCTATAGCCCAATCACTCCATACCTTAACAAAGCTACGCGGTCTCATATCGGTTGAAACATTATCTATTTCTGTTGCTTCTGTTTTTTCTGCTGACATTTGACTAGCCACGTTTATGTTTTACTCAAACATTTTAAATCTTTTCCATCACTTGATTTGAGGGAGAATGTGACATAGAATTCGCGAGATTTGAAGATAATTGAATATTTCAAAAGAGGCGAATGATGATTTATTCTTCTATTTTTATCCTGATTAAGACACGTTTAAAAAAAAGCTTCAACCATAAATCTTTAAGGATTAGATATTTTTATGCTTTTTAGATTTGAGAAATAAGGTAGTGTTATGAGCGAAGAACATTCATTGTCCTTGATTAGTGCGGGAATAGATGTTGGTACAACAACTAGTCATATAATTTTTTCGAGACTTAAACTAGAAAAAGTTTATACTAACCGCAGTTTGAAATTTGAAGTTACAGAGCGTGAAATTCTTTATAAGGGTGATATAATTTTTACACCCCTTATAGATGGGCAACAAATTGATTATATAAAATTGGTTGGATATCTGAAGGAAGAATATAAGAAAGCAAATATGTCTATTGATGATATCGATACAGGAGCTGTAATTATTACAGGAGAGAGCGCTAAAAAGCAAAATGCTGAAGAGCTTGTTATATCTCTAGCTCATAAAGCAGGTAATTTTGTTTGTGCAACTGCGGGTCCCAATTTTGAGTCAGTCATATCTGCTATGGGTTCTGGGGCTGTTCAATATTCTAAAGAGAATAACAAAATTATAATGAATATAGATATTGGAGGAGGAACTTCAAACATTGCAATAGTTAAGGATGGAGAAATAGTAGACTCTGGATGTGTTAATGTTGGTGGAAGATTACTTGCTTTTGATGATGATGATAGAATTGTACGCATAGAACCTCCTATAAGAAATTTAGAACCACTTATTGGTGTCAAATTTGATTTTGGTATGAAAGTATCAGATGATCAGAAGCGTAAAATTGCGAAACTTCTGGCTGAAAGCTTATTTGAAGTTCTTGAAAAATCAATCGAATCTAAATTAGCAAAAGTATTATTGATGACACCACCAATAGAATTTTCGGAAAAAATAGAGGAGTTCTCATTTTCTGGAGGTATTGCGGAATATATTTACCAGAAAACCGATATATATTTCAACGATTTGGGGAAATATCTCGGGGACGAAATAAGGGGAATTATTACTAAAAGAAAAATATCCCTTTACAAACCGCAAGAATTAATTCGTGCAACCGTGATAGGGGCGGGACAATACACTTTACAAGTATCTGGTGTGACAACTCATATTTCTGATATTGATTTACTTCCCATACATAACGTACAAGTAATTGAGCCAAAAATTAAAGAAAAAGAATTAACTGAAGAAAATATTTCTAGAGCAATTAAGAAAAGTCTCAACCTTTTTGATATTAATGAAGGAGATGAAACAGTTGCTCTGCTATTTAAAGGAGCGATTGGTGGTTCTTATGCTAGTTTAACAAGTTTTGTAAAAGGTGTAGTTAGTGCTATTCCCAAAACAATTGAAAAAGAACTCCCAATTATCTTGGTGTTTGATAGAGACATAGGTAATTCTGTTGGTAATGTTATGAGAAGAGAAACTGAAGCTGAAAAGAATATAATTTCTATTGACGAAATAACTGTAAATGAAGGCGATTTCTTAGATATAGATAAACCAAAAGCAGGAGGTTTAGTAGTTCCTGTTGTAGTAAAGAATTTGGTCTTTTCTAATTGATTGTCTCAAATTTAGATAATACAATTTTTTACCATCCTATGACAATTCCATCTGCACGAGGGCTGGTTCCTCCACATAGCACGCCATTTTTTGAGTTTCGTTTTATTATTTGTCCTTTACCAAAAACAGCTCTGGCTGTTCCTGAAGTTGGTACAACTGTATGACCCATTCTACTTAAAGTACTCATAATTGGAACGGAAATACCTTCTTCAATAGCAACCCTTCCACCACTTGTTCCATCCATAATACAAAATCTTGGTATATCAAGTGCTTGTTGAGGATTCATCCCATAATCTATCATATTAACTAGAACTTGAACATGAGCTTGTGGTTGATTAAATCCAGCCATTACACCAAAACTTGCATAAAGTTCATTATCTTTTGTAGCCATTCCTGGAATAATGGTATGATAGGGGCGTTTATTTGGCACCAAGACATTTGGGTGTCCCGGTTCAAGAGAAAAACCAAAGCCACGATTTTGTAGAGTAAAACCGCATTCTTTTGGGATTAATCCTGTTCCAAATCCATTATAATTTGAATTGATGAAACTACAAGCATTTCCTTCTTTATCCGCTACAGTAAAATAAACCGTATCCGATGAAGCAAAGGGTGAACCCTTTATCACGTTGACAGAAGCTTTTGTTGGATCAATTAGTTTACGCCTTTCAGAAGCATATTCTTTAGACAACAACTCATTGATTGGAACATGTACCACACTAGGATCTGCAACATACCACCTCGTATCCGCAAAAGCTATTCTCAGTGCCTCTATTAGGGTGTGTAAATATTGAACAGATAAATGTTCTATTTCACTGATATTAAACTCTTCCAAAATATTTAGCGCCATCAAAGCTGTTATTCCTTGACCATTTGGAGGTATCTCAAAAACATCAACACCATGATAATTAACAGATATTGGATCATCAAAAGTGTTGTAATGGTTTTTTAAATCATCTGTTGTCATAACCCCCCCTAATGCTTGAACTAAGTCTATAATAGCTGTCGCTATTCTACCTTCATAAAAACCGTTTTTTCCATTTTCTGCTAATTCTCTAAAAGTTTGAGCCAGGGTAATATTCTTCATGATTTCTCCCTCTTTGGGAGCTTCTCCATTCAATAACATCTCATCAGCATAAGGACCCATTCGTAATTGCTTTGTACCTCTAGCCCAAGCTATAGCTGTAAGCGGTGCTACAGCAAATCCATTTTCTGCTAATTCGATAGCTGGCGTTAAAACTTCTTTTGTGGTCATTGTACCAAATTTTTCAAGTGTATCTAACCAACCAGCAGCAGCTCCAGGAACAGTAACTGTGTTTACATTATATCGTGGAAGTTCATTTTGAAAACCTAATTCGGAAAGTCTCTCAAGAGTCAGTTCTACTGGAGCTCTGCCACTAGCATTAACACCATGCACTTTTTTTGTAGAGTTATCAAAAAACAAGCAAAAACAATCTCCTCCAATACCTGTAGAACATGGTTCTGTTACATTAAGCGCTGCCGCCACAGCTACAGCTGCATCAGCTGCATTGCCACCTTGCTGTAAAATCCTTATTCCTGCTTCTGAAGCTAAAGGTTGACTAGATGCTACCATACCTCTTGTTGCATAAACTGGAGATCGACGTGAATTGAAATGCATAGAAACAAATAAAATCTTGATAAAATAAACCTAATGGTCTAATCTAGATATGATAGTGGAAAGAATGCATTTAACATCTGAAAAAACTT
This sequence comes from Candidatus Heimdallarchaeota archaeon, assembly GCA_023705985.1. Lineage (GTDB taxonomy): Archaea > Asgardarchaeota > Heimdallarchaeia > Heimdallarchaeales > Heimdallarchaeaceae > 18H4-34. The sequence goes on from BPTO01000002.1 coordinate 22,085, forward strand.
GAACTTCTCCCAATCTATGTCTTTTAAACCATAATCTTCAAAAAAATACTTGACCCATTGTTGACCGAAATTATAACCAATACTCCAAGCTACAGCTACTAAGTCGAAATATCTATCATTCAATCCGCCATAACTCCAATCAACAAAACCACTTAATTTTCCGTCTTTAATTAGTATGTTAGGTAAACAGTAATCTCCATGACAAAAAACTATGTCATATCTCTCTGGTTTATTTTCAAGAATTTTGTCAAACAGCTCTTCAGGAGTATTAACTATCCATCTTTCATCAAATTTTTTACTGTCGATTAGTCCTCTATCCATTCTCGATTTAGCAATATTGATAAGATTATCTGGTGTATTATCAACAGGACATTTGGAAAAATCTATAGAATGAATTGTTTTCAAACCTTCAGCTAAAATAGAGATGTGGGTGCGCTTTTCGCTCTCCGAAGTAGTTTCATAGGAAACTTTTCCTTCAATTTCAGAAAGCAGTAAAAATTCCTCGCGTTTATAATTACAAAAATAGCGCATGTTTGGAACTGGCAACCTATCATCCAGCCACTCAAGTATCTCTTTTTCTTTTTCAAGAGTGAATTCAGAAAGAGGTCTGTTTATCTTAAGGTATAGTGTTTCGTTGTCTTTTACTAATTTATATACCTCAGTCTTTGAGCAACCAATAGTTACAATCTCCCAATTGAAATCTCCTAAAATTTTTTTCAAATCAGAAGGAAGCTTATGATTTAGAGTGTTATTTTGTTCCATTAAAACCAAACCTTGGCTCAATTATAGTTTTATATTGTTTTTTCCTTATTAAATAAGATATTAACCATTGTCGAGGAGTTGGTGCAATTTTTTAAACACTTTAAAGAATCTGATAACTCTTTGCTTTTTCATAAATATATCGCTCTTCTAAAATGGAGAAGTATCTAATAAGGCACCTTATTATAAGTTGTTCCAGAATTTAATGTAATTATGGGAAAATGACAATACATAGCAAGAAATCACGAATTTTTGTATTTATGGGAAAAGAAACATAATACTTCCAATAATACTTTTATCATAAATTCTTCATTTCTATTCTAACAGTTCCGTTTTACCACTATATTTCAAGATTTTTCCATACATACTTGTCATTACATCATCGATTTTATACCAATTCAAAGAAGATATTCCCTCATCTAAAATGCTCACAATTGTTTTGGTTTCTTCTTTAACTTCTATACTGTTAATTTCCATCTCTCCTCCGAAAATATGCAGTAAATTCCTTACAGGACATTGAAATTTTGAACGCCCTTTTTTGAGTTTCAGTAATTCAATGTAGATCTCATTCGCTTGCTTTAGTTTTTTTTCTGCCCATGATACTTTCAATGTTCTTTCTTCCTCCAATATCACTTTTGCGTGTATTAGATCGTGATGTAGTGCTTTCAAATCGTTCTCCTTCCTAAATGAACAACGTTTATTTATCGCTGGCATTGGGTATATAAACATTCCTAAATGAACAACGTTCACTAATAAGGTTAATATAGTTACGTCAAATTGTAGCTCGTGAAACAAAAGAGAGCTAGATCAGAAGAAGATAAGGCTGTTCAAATTAAGAAAATAATAGATACTGCAAGAGATTTGTATCTTTGCGATAGAAAGCAATTCACGATGCGAACTGTAGCTCGCAAGCTGGGAATGTCTCAAGGGAATCTTTACAATTATTGGTCTAGTAAAAGAGAACTATGGTATGCAATTATCAAGGCTGATTTCAAAGAATTTGAGGAAGGTATGGAAGCTGTAGTTCAAGAGCATAACGGACGATTTATCAATCTAACAGATAAACTAGCGGACTATTACTTTACTTTTGCTAAATCAAACTACCGTCGTTATCAGATGATGTTTGTATTTCCTCCTCCTCTAGCAGAAAAAGAGGAATCAGATGCGATAGTCTATGAACCAGGATCTATAATCATTTTAATGAAAATTGTTCAGAAAGCAGTTGAAAATGGGGAATTAATTCCTTTGGATGTTCAGAAATTAGCTCTTTACTTTTGGTCACTGGTGCATGGAACAACATTAGTATCTAATACAATACTCTTCTCACCGGAAGCAAAACTAGCTCAATTTGGAACAGCAAAAGAATTTCAATCTTTTGTAAAAAATTTAGTTAGAAAGCAGATGGAACAATTTTTAGCGAAAAAATGATGTAAAGCTCAGAGAAACACGATTATCACACAACTTTTTTTCGTAAAAGATGTTAAACATATCTTTCTAGTAATACATAGCATTAATAAATGGGTATCAGTAGAGAAAGATAGTACACGAATGAATTGAGACCACTACTAATAGAGTGATTTTATGGATAAATACTCCAACATCGAGAAACTAAACATGAAAGATGGTATTATACGAAAACCAAGTTTGAATAGAGAGAATATTGATTATATTGCTTTAAAACTAAATGAGTTAAAACATGAAATGGATTTGGAATTTAAAGTACCTAAGAGAGTGAAGCGAAGAGCAAGCTATTAAGTATTTTTTATTACGTACAGCAATGGAGATATGCTATTTCACCAATGAATCTCATTCACTTGTTAGTCAGGATATTTTTCTTAATCTTTAATGGTTAAAGAAAGGTTCCTTTTTCACATGAATTACCCCTTTCCAGATTTGACATATTATAAACAAATAATTTTCTTGAGCAAATTAGAAAAAGCAAAAAAAGAAATTAGTACAATTGATAGGGAATTCATCACTTAAAAAGACTTAAAAACTGATAGTTAAGATTGAACAATAACAAGAATCTTTTTAATAAAGGTTCATATAGAACAGCATAAAACCGCGTAAAACCACGTAAAACAGCGAAGTGGGGAAGCTTGGAAATCCCGCTGGGCTCATAAAACCATTCTAGACTGCTTTTAAGTTGCTTCTAGATTGAGACACCCGGAGGTCGGTAGTTCAAATCTACCCTTCGCTACCAATTTTTTTCTTCTAGTCCTTTTTGGTCTTTTTTGTGTTTTAAGTTTCTATCACAATACTTTTTTAACCTCATTACATGGTCTCTCGTCTGATATGTGTCCACTTACTGTAATTCTGCTAGTTACCTCCTTCCTAATCTGGTTGTTTGTTGGTTTTTCTATTTACAAACAGTACCGTTACACAACTCTAATTTTTGACTTTTTACCTTTTTATTTCCCTCTCACCATCCTGGGATTCATTTCATACGTTGCAGGGATACTTGTTTGGATATCCCTTCCTTTGTGGTTTCTTATCCTTTCTATAGGCATATTTGTTCTTATACTCTATGCTCACTTGATTCGTAGATGGAGGAAATGTTACACATTATCTCTATATGCTTCTTTTCTAGATGAGCTCAAAAACCCCCAATATCTTGTTCATACTTTTAATGATTATCAAAATACTAATAATTTTTCCTCAGACAAAGTTCATGTTTTTATTCGTCATGATGTAGATTTATCACTAAAAAGGTTGAGCAAAATAGTAGAGTTAGAGAAGTTCAAAGGCTTATTGTCTACTTCTTTTTTCCGTCTTCATTCTGAAAAATACTCATTCGAACAAGCATTACCATTAATTAAACAGTTAAATGCAGATGGTTTTGAGATTGGATTTCATTATGAATCACTGAGTCAAACGAAAGGTAATAAAGATGAAGCAGTAGTTTTGTTTACAGAGGAACTAAAACAACTTCGCGAAATCGCCCCTGTATCTGTCGTAGCTCATCATGGTGATAAGTATGATAACCATACTCTTTGGCCAATAGTTGATAAAAAATCACTCGAGATTTGGTCTGCTTATGATATGAAACGGGATAAATATCTTACTGATACTGGTGGCAACGATATGGTTAGACAACATGGACACCATATCTTCGCAAAACTTGATCAGGTTAAACCTGGAGATATTGTTCAAGTGCTAATTCATGCTGATTGGTGGTATTAATAGAGGTTAAGTGGTAAAGGATGAGTATAAAGCGTATCCTCAAAATCTTGAAGCGAATGCTTGTTGATAAAAAATTTAGAAATATGGTTATCAACAGATTAACTCAAGAAGTCAGACAAGTAACAAAACCTGTAAATATAGCAACCCAACTCGCTGCGCCTGAGAAAGAATTACTTAAAACATTGAGAATTGCTTTTGTTGGTGGGTGTGAAATATCATTCTTAAAGGAATATTTTGAAGCTAATGGTGCAGCATGTTACCACACCTTTGATCATAATGAAGCATCAGACCCAAATTTAGCACTCAGCGACTTTGACGGTGGAGTATTTAAGTTCAAACCTAATATAGTTGTGATAAGTGATGCGCAATTCGTACGTAATGAGATTAGTAATATACAACACAATAAAACAAACATAGAATCTCAAAATGGCCAAGTTAACTTCATAAAACAAAGAATTCTAAATGGTATTGAACAAGCAAGAACAAAAATTGAGGGAACATTTTTTGTTATGACCTATCCTTTAGTTATCCGACCATCATTGGGGCGTTTTGATTATAAGAATCTTCCAAATTCGTTTAGTTTAAGAGAATTTTTGGGTCTTTTAGAACTAGCATTTTATGATTTAGCTAAAAAAGAAGACGATGTTTATATTTTATCGGTTAATGAGTCATTCATCAAAGCAGGTGTTGGTTACCAGCTTCGAGAAAATGATGCTGATGGTATATATGAACACATCAGCAGAGAAGGAGCAGTTACCATAGGGAATGAGTTACTCAATCACATAAAAACAATTAGAGGTTTTGGTAAGAGAATTAAGTGTGTGGTGGTTGATTTAGATAATACTTTGTGGGAAGGAATTCTACGAGATGATGGTGTCGAAGGTATCACTGTCTATTATAATCGATTGACTGTTCTTAGACTATTAACAAAACGTGGTATCTTACTAGCTATTGCAAGTAAAAATGATAGTAATATTGAGACACTCGTAGACAAAGTACTAGGAACAATATCTGAATTATTTTCGATTAAGAAAATTAATTGGAATGATAAAGCTCAAAGTATAGTAGAAATAGCTCAAGAACTCAATATAGGTATTGACTCCCTTGCCTTTTTTGATGATAATCCATACGAAAGAGATCAGATTAAAACATTCTTGCCTAATGTATTGGTTTTACCTGAAACAGAAATACTTCATTCTCTTAACAGAATAGAATTTGAACCCATAGGTAAACTAACAGATGAAAGCGCAGAGAGAATACAGATGTATGCGCATCAAAAAAAGCGCGAAGGCGATGAAAAGAAGTTTGCATTAGATAAAGAGGGTTTTTTACGTTCATGTAATTTGGAACTCTGGATGCGAGAAGCAAAAGATGTGAATTTAGGACGTGTGACTGAGCTAATCCAGAGAACAAACCAATTAAACGCCACAGCAGTTAGGTATGACAAAGAACAGATTCTTCAATTTCATCAGTCAGATAACGAAAAAATCTATGTTGTAAACCTATATGATAGATATGGAGAGTATGGATTAATCGGCGTCACAGTTATACGAAAAGCTGATGAGAAGTGGATAATGGATATTTTGACTTTTTCGTGCCGAGCAATGGGTAAAACAGTTGAACAAACTTTTCTTTCTTATCTAATGGCGGAAGCAAAAAAGGATAAAGCGAAGGTATTAGTAGGTAAATACCGGAAAACAGAGCGTAATGAAGCGATTGAGAGGTTATTTACAGAATCAAATTTTGATAAAGTAGAAACAAAAGGAGATTCTGTTTTATGGGCGTATAATTTTGAAGAAAAAAAAGCCCCTGACTTTCCTGACTGGTTTACCATTTTGAAAAAAGAGAAATGAGAGATTGTGCTTCCAATTTCGAACATTTTCAACTGTTTTAACGAAAACTTCATATGTTTTTCAGCTGATTCTAGTTTAACATGTCTAGTGGAGATAAGGATTCAAAATATGAGCACAAGGTTCATAGAAAACTAGGAGTGATTTTCCTACTGCTCTCTCTGAACGCTCTTATTTATTATGTTCCTTATCGGAATAATGTCCTTATTGGGAATTTGTTTGGTATTTCCTTATGGTTCTACTTTGGTGCCCTTAATGGCATCTTAATTCTCTTAGTCTATCTTTTTGTCAAAGGGGATGTGATTATAAATTTTGAGGACCAAAAAGTAGTCTTTATTGAGTTTAAAAAGACCAAAGAATGGTTATTTTCAAAATTGTTAGGTGTTTATTTACTTGCACAAGAAGATCGATATATTTTGAGAATAAGACCAAAAAGACTCCTTACTATTGATATAAAATTGGGTTTTGAGCAAGCATATGAAATTATGAACAAGTTTGAGAAAGCGGGAATAATATTTGAAACAGTTAGATCAAATAAGATGAAACGTCTCTCACATCCATTCCCCATATTACTGTCAAAATATGATCAGAAACCTAGCGAGTTCAACCCTGAGATTCCAAATTGGGATAGAGGAATAACAGTTAGGACAAAATGGATATCCCTTACAATGGCTCCTCTGTTGTACATTATTAGTGCAACGTTAATTATAAGACTTCCATATCTGCTAGATGGACTAACAACAACTAAGGGAATTGTGAGTTTTATCTACGGTGCTACAGCGTTTTTACTGTTTGATGGAGGATTATACTTGCTATTTGGAATATCACTCGTAGTGATATTAGTAAAGCGAATAACAAAAATGGTAGCACATCAATCATCAGGTGAATAAAGAGACTTGAAGATTTTGTGTATACAAAGGGAAAAATTCTTTTTCTATTAATTAAAAGCTATTGTGATGAAAGTATTCCACGGTTTAATGGTATCAAGTTCAAGAACACTTGAAAGAAATGCTTCAAGTGAGGTTTTCTTTTTATTGACTGAAATACTGGGATATACCAATGTAGAGGTGTATCCAATAAAAGAGATATCAGGATTATCAATAGCAAAGTTCGAAGAAAACCCAATTATAACACTGAAGAAAATAGAAGAAGTAGTTGAGGAAGATAACGCAGTGTTACAAGTGACATTAAAACTTGTACCTATAGAGTACAGAATTGAAACTAGCATAGAAGAAATAAGAGAAGCAGCAATAAGCCTAGCACATAGAATAAAAAGTGAAGATACTTGGAAAATAAATCTAAGAAGAAGACATTCACAGCTTAAAAGAGAAGAAATAATCAGCGCGGTAGCAAGTGAAATAAAGGAAGGAAAAGTGAAAATGGAGAACCCAGATGTGTATGTAATAGTAGAAATTGTAGGAAAATGGACATATATGACAGTGTCAAAAAAGGCTGAACTATCACTAGCAATGTACCAAAAAGAAAGAGAAGAAGATGAATTTAGCTTCTAGTTAGGTTTGAAAAAAGTAAAAAGAAAAGAAAAAAAAAAGATTGAACTTTGCTTATGTTCTTAGAGGTTTGACAGCTTAGGATAAGACCTTAGAGGTCACGTGCGGAAACAGTCTTACGACCATTTGCTTTAGCACGACCAGCTGCAGCTTTAACGATTATAGCGAGTTTCTCATCAAGAGCTTTGAGGAGATCTCCGCCAACTTTGTAGTCGCCGAGCTCTTTAATGTATTCTCGTACTTTGCTTTGAACGATCATCATTTTTAATCACTTTGTCATTTTACTTGCTCTAGTGCAAGTATGATAAACAATTATTTCCCCTTCCTTAAAAACCTTTTCGGTTGTGCTCTTTTTTTTCCTTATTACAACCCTTCTGCATACATTTTGCTATTCTACCCCCCCTCAAACTCTTGTATTCTCCTTTTTTTCGTCCTCTCGTTCAAATCCCATATTTAACGGTTGGACATTGGTGTTTTCTCAACAAATAATATTGTATTATTATAAAATATAAGGAAGGAAAAAATGAAAATGATATCAGTATCATCTATTATTTATTTGAATCCTCGCTCTATCTTTTTATTCTTGTTTTATTTTTTTATTTTCTTCTTTTTGTATTTTCTCTACTTCTTCTCTTCCATACTTTTCTATAATTGCATGATTGTACAAAATCGCGTTTATAGATGCTCTGTAAGTAGTTTTCCTAGTCTTCTTACTCCTTCACCTATTAGCTCTTTTTTTAGGAATGAATATCCTATCCTCATCCCTCCTTTTATTACTTTTAGAGGTTTTATTTCTCTTGCTTCCTCATCATATGATGACCCTTTTGGTGGATAGAATGCTCCTCCTGGTACTATTAGTACTTCATTTGGGTATAACACTTCTTGGTTAAACTTGTCTACATCGAATGTGTATGCTTTTTCTCCTTTTGCTTGGAACCAGATGAAAAATCCTCCTGTTGGGTTTGTATATTCCCCTTCCGGAAATGTTTCTACTAGTGCCTTATATGTTATTTCTTTTTGTTCTTTATATTTTTGGACTATTTTTGGTAGTTCTTCATCAATGTATTTTCTGTAATATACTTCCGCCAGTCTTTGCGTTAATGTTGGCGTGCATAGATCTATATATCCTTTCGCTTTTTCTGCCTCTTTAAATAATTCATCCGGTAGAATATTATATCCAATTCTTATTGGTGCTGCTTCTTTAGATGTTGTTGAAGCATAAATTACGCGAGTGTTATCTTTATCAAATGATTTGATTGGCTTTCTTTTTTCTTCGAATTGTATTTCTTTATAGGCTTGATCTTCTAAAATCATCACGTCATACTGTTCTGCGATATTAAACAAGGCTTCTCTCCTCTTAACAGGTAGGGTTGTTCCTTTTGGATTATCGCTATCGCTTACAACATAAAGGAGTTTAACCTTTTTTCCAAATCCTTCTTCAGCTTTAACTATGGTATTTTCAACATATTCTGGGATTAAACCATATTCATCAGTAGGTGCTGTCACAACGTGTCCTCCCACCTTTACACAAGCTGTTACAAACCCTAAATATGCAGGGCTAGGTGTTATGATTATATCTCCTTTGTTAATAAGAATATCAAGAACAAGATATGTACCCTGTTGAGATCCTGTTGAAATAAACACTTTTTCATAGTCTTGTTCGCCACTTATACCTGGGATTTTATCTCTTTTTGCTAGTCTTTCTGCTAAAACTTTTTGAAGACCAGGGTGACCAGCGGTAGGGCCATATTGAAACTCATTGATTACATTTTGCTCATCAGAATCATAATAATCAGCTAATTCTCTTAATATCTCTGGAAAAATTTTAGTAGGCAGGTTTCCTGGAAGTCCTCCTGCAAGGTAATATTTTGTTTTTTGCTTCAAGAGTTTTCTAATTTCACTTTCTGGTACTTCACTTGTCCATTCTGCTAGTATCGTTCTTATTGGGTCCATTTAATAAGCTCTCCAATTAATTATTTCTACTTCAATTGTAATAGGAAAAGAAAGTTTATCTAAAAAACTTTCGCAATTGATACGTAATAAAACAATATAATAATATGGGAGTCCGATATATTTTTGTATTTTCAAACTAATAAGCACTTATGAAAAAAATAAAAGTTGCTATCGTAGGAGGAGGGCCTGCAGGTTTGACAGCAGCTTTAACTCTTTCAAAGAGAGGAATTTCTCCTATTGTTTTTGAAGAACATTCTTCTATAGGTCAACCAATTCAATGTGGTGAAGGAGTCAGTATTGGTGCTTTTGAAGATTTGTCACTTTCTCCTAAGAAATGCGATTTTGTGGTTAGGGATTTCAAAGACGCTAAAATACACTTTCCCTCTAATACACAAATTTATGGTGACATTCATTCGTTCATGATTAAAAGAGATGAGTTTGATAGTTATTTAGCAGAGAAAGCTATTGAAAATGGGAGTGAAATTCGATTATCAAGCAAGATTATTGAACTTAAAAGAAAAAAAGAACATATTGAACTGGTCGTTTCAGGAAATAGCAAAGAGCATTACGAATGCGAATATGTCATATTAGCAGAAGGATCAAGAGCTAATTTAGCTAGAAGTATGGGTTTTGACACACCTATCTCAATTAGAGCGTTTGAGTACAAGATTAAGGGTGAATGGGGAGACGATTTAAAGTTCTATTTTGATGCAAAAAGAAGCCCCTATGGGTATTGTTGGATTTTTCCTCGAGATAATGAAACTAACGTTGGAATTGTAACAACCGCTCAAAACAGGAAAGAGCGATTAGACAATTTTCTCAAAGAATGTAATATACAAAGAGATATTCTCAAAAAAGTCGGTGGTATTATTCCAATGAAGGGACCTGTTAACAAATTGCATGGTGACAGAATATTGTTAGTAGGTGATACAGCAGGGATGGTTAACCCTCTTTTTTATGGTGGTATTCGCTTAGGAATGACTAGCGGTAGAATTGCGGGTGAATTCTTATCCACTGTGCTTTTATATGGCGAAAAAGCGCAAATTTCTGATCTTGGAGATTATCAAAAAAATCTTCAGAAATATAAATTTATGAGCACACTGAATTTGAAATGCCACGAGTTTTTTTATAGCTGTTCGAATGCTGTCTTAGCAAAGATAGGCAAAGTTTTCAATAAACAGTATATTAACCGCATTGAAGGTATAAGAATTCTAAAAACTCTAGCTAAAATTTCCACGAAACCTTCCTTATTGTTTCATCCTGTGGGCTTATATTATCTGTATAGGGGTTTCAAAATTGCTCGTGATTGGGGATTTTAGTGACATAAAACAAAAATGTTAAATGCTCAAGAAGGAATTTGAGAATGAGGTGCTCAAGATACTAATACCCGTTCGCTGTTTCTCTTGTGGTACATTGATTGGAGATAAGTTTGAAGTTTTTAGTAAACGTGTTGAAGAAGGAGAAAAACCCGACAAAGTGTTGGATGATTTACAGGTTAAAAGATGGTGCTGTCGTCGAATGATAATCTCTCATATCGACCTAATTGATGAATTCCTCCCCTTTACATAATAAGAATTTTCTTCAACGAACTGAAAGAACAGAAGGTTTTTATTGAAATTGTTTGAGCTCTTACTGCCCACAGTGAGGTAAATAATATCCATTTAAGTATATGAGGACTAGAAATGTCTGAGGAAACAGAAGTAACTCAAGATGAAAAACAACTACTGATACCCAGAGATGAATATTTAGTAAGTGGTATTCACATTGGTACAAGTGTGTGCACAAGCTTTATGGAGCCTTTTCAATACAGAATTAGATCTGATGGGATTTATGTTTTAGATGTAAATTCAACAGATGATAGAGTCAGAATAGCAGCAAAATTTCTAGCTCGTTTCGAGTCTTCTAAGGTTGCAGTTTTTGCTACTAGACAATATGCTTCTGTTCCAAGCACTAAAATGGCTCGTCTTTGCGGTTTTACTGTAGTTCCCGGACGTTTCATACCAGGGACTCTTACCAATCCTTCTTACGATAAATATATCGAACCTGATGCTGTAATTCTCACAGATCCAAGAGCAGACAAACAAGCTTTAACAGAGGCTGCTTCTAGAGGTATTCCTACTGTTGCTTTATGTGATACAGATAATATCACAACCTATGTTGATTTTGTTCTCCCAGTTAATAACAAAGGACGAAAATCTTTAGCGCAAGTGTATTACCTTCTAACTAGACAAATATTAAGAGAACGTGGAGAATTAGGTGAAACAGAGGATTTGAAAGAAACTGTTGAAGATTTCTCTTTCAAATTGCTAAAAAGCTGATATTTTATCCTTTTTGCTTCTTATTTTATTTAATTTAAACCAATTTTTTTATAATGGTTAATGTTTTTGTTTTCATATGAATAGTAGCAGAATAACCTATACTGCTCCGGGTAAGATAATATTATTTGGAGAGCATGCAGTTGTTTATGGTTATCCTGCATTAGCTATAGCAATTGATAGAAGGGCGAAATGCACTGTTTCGAGCTACTTATCAGATGAAGAAGATGTTGTGTTATCAACAAATCTTTTTCCAGGTAAGAAGTTTTTAGTTTCCAGTAAAGAATCTTTTCCCTCTTCTTTACAAGCTGTTCTTTTTTTAATAAAAAAACTAACTGACAACTTCCAATCGAACATCTCGCTACAAATTGACATTAGCTCATCAATACCTTCTTCATCAGGTTTAGGTTCAAGTGCAGCTGTTTCTGTGGCTTTAACTAATTCTCTTTCATCTTTCTTGGGAAGAAACTACTCTTTAGAAGATGTAAACAAAATAGCTTTTGAAGCTGAAAAAATCCAACATGGGCAACCAAGCGGTATTGACAATAACGTCTCAACTTATGGTGGATCTATTCTTTATCAAAAAGGATTAATGGAACAAGTAACTGTTGATGATATTTCTGGATTCTGGGTTATTGCAAATAGTATGGTAGAGAGAAATACCAAAGATATAGTTGCAAATGTTCAAAAAAATTACAAAAGAAAGCAAGAAAAGACAGAAGAAATTTTCCACTCAATCCATAGTATTGTTATTAGAGGAAAGGAATATATCAAACAAAATAAGCTTGATGAAATCGGTGAACTAATGAACGAAAACCAGACCCTCTTAGAACAATTAGGTGTGGGTCATTCTAAATTGACAGACTTATTGTTGATACTTAAGAAAAATGGTTCTATGGGTGAAAAACTCACAGGTGCTGGTGGTGGTGGATGTGTTGTTGGGTTATTTGACAACATTAAAGATGCTCATTCATCTATGAAAAATATTAAGAAAAAAGGATATCAAGCTTTTACTGCAAAACATACAAAAATTGGTGTTACAATAGATGAGTAAAAAGATTGACATAATAAAGTTAGGTGGATCTGTAATCACAAATAAATCTGAATATGCTTCTCTCAAGGATGAAATTTTGAAACAAATTTGTACTGAAATTGGAAGATGGGGGAAAAACTGTATTATAGTTCATGGTGCGGGTTCTTTTGGTCATATAATCGCGGAGAAACATGATATAATTTCAGGATATAAAGATGAATCACAGCTTAAAGGATTGCTCCAGATTCGGGAAGATATGCTAAAGCTTAATCGAAGTGTAGTAAAAAATTTATGTGATCAGGGTTTACAAGCATTAAGTTTTCAAACTAGTGCTTTAGCTTATTTGGATTCAGAAAAAAAACACCAAAAGATTTTCCTACAGCCTATTGAAAAGGCTTTTTCTCTTGGGTTGACCCCTGTATTATACGGAGATATTTGTTTTGATGAAAACAATTCTTTCACAATTCTTAGTGGTGATACATTGATTAATCTTTTATCTCAAAAATTATCTATAAATCGAGTAATCTTTGTAACTGATGTAGATGGTTTGTGGGGAGAAAAACCTGAATCAGATGAAACATTTTTAATTGAAAAAGCAACTATATCCGAGCTTCAAGACTTAAAATTTGTTGAGATTATAAATAATCAAACTATAGATGTAACAGGAAATATGATAGGGAAAATTTCTTCCATCTTTCATATGCTAAATAATGTGGAAAAGGTTCAGATTGTCAATGGATTGGTTAAAAATCGACTGTTGAGATTATTAAACAACGAAGAAACAAAGTGTACAACATTGACAAAAGAGTAAAAAATCCCCGATGAAGAACTCGTTAAAGGTAATTCTTTTAAATTCAACAAATTCTCGTCTCTTAATAATGACCTTATGATGGAATTCTTTTCGAATTCCTGAGGTGAAAAAATATGTACAAAAAAATCGATTTACCCGAAGAGCTCGTTAAAGAGTCATTGAATGTTTTGGAATCTTCTATTAGAACAGGTAAAATTAGGAAAGGAACAAATGAAGTTACTAAAGCAATAGAACGACAAACTGCCCTTTTAGTTTATATTGCTGAAGATGTTTCCCCTCCTGAAATCGTTATGCATTTACCACTTTTATGTGAAGAGAAAAAAATCCCCTATACTTTTGTCCCATCAAAAGAAGGACTTGGAGATGCTGCTGGATTAAAGATAGGTTCTGCATCGATAGCAATTGTAGACGCTGGGGAAGAGAAAATGTCTCTCACAAACTTAACAAACAAAATAGAAGAACTGAAGAAATAACTGGTGAAGAATAATGAGCAAAGCGACTTATGGTGATGAAGCTACTCCAGCTGAAGTAATTCAAGTACTCAACCGTACTGGTAGCGTTGGAGAAGTTATTCAAGCAAGAGTTAAAGTTCTCGAAGGTAGAGATAAAAATCGTATCTTAACGAGAAACTTGAAAGGTCCCGTACGAAAAGGAGATATCATAATGCTAAGAGAAACAGAGCGGGAAGCTAAGAAAATTAGAAAACGTTAAGGTGATGAAAACATGGTTAATATACGAAAATGCTCATTTTGTGGAAAAGAATACAACCAAGGTTACGGTATGATTTATGTTCAAAGATCCGGCTCAGTGTTGAACTTCTGTTCAAATAAGTGCAAAAAATCTCAATTAAAATTAAAACGAGATCCAAAGAAGTTGAAGTGGAGTGCAAAATACGAGAGAAAAATTTTGTAAACATTCCCTTTTTTCTCCATTTCATTTTTATTCTTACAACCAATTTGTTTTTAATTACTTATTCAAGAAATATTTCAGTTTCAGTTTCACGGTGACATAAATGGAAAGAGAATTTATAATGATAAAACCTGATGGTGTCCAGAGAGGTTTAGTTGGAGATGTTGTGAAAAGAATCGAAAATGTGGGTTTCAAAATAATTGGAATGAAGCTACTCAAAGTATCTTTAAAGCAAGCTGAACAACATTATGCGATTCATAAAGAGCAACCATTCTATGATGATTTATTAGGGCATATAACATGTGGTCCTGTTGTAGCAATGGTTGTTGAGGGTAAGGATGCGGTTAGGGTTACAAGAAAAATTGTTGGAGCTACTAATCCTATTGATGCAGTCCCCGGCTCTATTCGAGGCGACTTTGCATTAGAAATCGGTAGAAATATTATTCATGCTGGCGATTCTCCAGAAAATGCCATTTATGAATATAAAATCTATTTTAATGAAGAGGAATTTGTAGAGTATAATAAAATAGATGAAAGATGGCTTTACGAATAAACTATTCTTTATTTCACTATTTTACCTATTTACTTCTTCTTTGCAAATATTTTGCTCCCTTTCAGTAGAATGAGTATATCTATTAATTCTCCACTAATATACTGATTCTCCTATCGATAATTATAGAATTAAAAACAAGATCTTTTGGATCTCTAAAAAAACAATATTTAATTCACTTTTCTGGAAGAGAAATACAATAACCCTTAGTTTTAGGTTAAAGTTTTTCTCTATTGAACCAATTTCTTTTTATTTCAATCCTCTCGAAAGAGTGTGAGAATATTGTAAGCATTACTGGAGCTCAATAATAACAAACTGAGAAGATTAAAGGGATAATTATGTCAAGAGTAATAGATGAAAAAAAAGGTAAACGACTAAGAAGCCCGATTTCAGTTATTCTGGGACATGTTGATTCTGGCAAAACAAGTTTACTAGACAAAGTGCGTGGTACCGCTGTTCAAGCACGTGAAGCCGCTGGAATCACTCAACATGTTGGAGCATCTTATTTTCCTGCTGAGACCGTTCTGGAAGCCTGTGGAGACCTACTTCAAAACGCAAATATTGAACTTGGTCTTCCTGGCATATTGATTGTTGATACTCCAGGTCACCAAGTATTTACTAATTTACGCAAGCGCGGAGCATCAGTAGCTGATATTGCTATTCTTGTTGTTGATCTAACCCGTGGTTTTCAAGCTCAAACTTATGAGAGTATGGATATATTAAAAGCGCGTAAAGTTCCTTTTATTGTAGCAGCTAATAAAATTGATCGTATATCTGCTTGGAAGAGTGTTCATGAGGCTTCTTTTGGCGAAACCTACAGTAAACAAAATCCTAAAGCTGTTCTAGATTTGGATAATCGGATATATGATATAATGGGTGAACTAGCTGAACTTGGTTATGAAGCTGACAGATATGATAAAATCGAAGATTTCAGAAAAAAAGTTGCAATTATTCCAACCAGTGCCAAAACAGGGGAAGGAATTCCTGATTTGTTTTTAGTTCTTGCAGGAATCACTCAACAATTTATGATGCAAAAACTTGAGTATAGTGAAGGGCCTGGAACAGGTACTGTTTTGGAAGTTAAGGAAGTAGAGGGATTAGGTACAACAATTGATGTTATTCTTTATGATGGTGTTATTCGAAAAAACGATAAAATAGTAGTTGGAGGAAGGCAAGAACCAAAACTTCTGAATATTAGAGCTCTTCTTCAACCAAAAGAATTGGATGAAATGAGAGATCCTCGAGATAAATTTAAGCCAGTTGATTATGTTTTTGCTTCTGCTGGTTTGAAAATCAGTGCTCCTGGGTTGGAGGATGCGTTATCAGGAGCACCTGTACGTGTTGCTCCTCCTGGCGAAGAGCAAATCATTTTAAATGAAGTAGCTGAAGAGCTTGAAAGTTTTAGAATCGAGACAAAAGATAGTGGTATCATAGTGAAAGTTGACACTCTTGGCAGTCTAGAAGCAATTGTTGATATGTTAAAAGAAAGAAATATCCCTATTCAAAAAGCTGATGTTGGAGACGTAACAAAGAAAGACGCAATAGATGCAGCAATAGTAGCAGATAAAACACCCGAACACGGGGCTTTACTTTGCTTTAATGTTGATGTTCTCCCAGATGCTAAAGAAGAGATAGAAGTGAGCGATTTAAAAGTCTTCAATGACAATGTGATTTACAATTTAATAGATGATTATGAAAGATGGATGATAGATCAAAAAGAAGCAATCAAAGCTGAATCATTGAAAGATCTTATCATGCCCGGAAAAATGATCATATTACCAAATCATACCTTTAGAGCAAATAAACCAGCTATAGTTGGAGTTGAAGTTCTGGGTGGAAAAATTAAAACTAAATTAATGCTTATTAGAGAAGATAATAGAAGAGTTGGAAGAATTCAACAAATACAAGACAATAGGGAATCAACACAAGAAGCAACTAAAGGAAAGCAAGTAGCAATTTCAATAAGAGGACCAACTGTAGGAAGACAAATAAGAGAAGGGGACACTTTATACATCGATGTGCCTGAAAAACATGCAGTTTTACTCATGGTAAGGTATAAGGATATGATATCATCCGATGACATACAAGTTTTAGAAGAATTGGCAAAAATAAAACGTGAAACTACAAGTAAGTACTGGGGATGGTAAGTTGCCACGTTACATTTATATATCCCCTCCCCCTAACTTTTTATTGGCTGAGTACTATTTCTTACAACCGAGCTCAGCTAGTTCAAACACGCTCCAGGGGGGAGAGTATTTTTCAACCTATTGAGGTCTCTTTTTTCCCCAAAAATCCTGAATAATCTCAAAACCTTCTTTCTCTTGGATTTTATATCTCCTTAAAGGTTTGACTAAGTGTCTCTGAGCTTGTGCTGGAGGAATATACATTCCTTCTGAAATTTTTCTTTCAATTGGCACTAAACTTTTTTTAATGATACGGTTTTTTAATCCACAATTCCGGCATTTGTACCCCTTATTTAATCCATTACTAGTCATTCTTTTACCACATTGTTGACAAAGTGGACTTTCCTCATGGAAATGTTCTGCAAGGAAAATAACTTCGCATTTTTCTAGTTGTAAATTGAATTTTTCCCCCTTCTTTCTAAAATATCTTATTCCACCATAAGCTTTTAACCTGTCTCCAGGAATTAATTGACGAATAACTCTTCGAAAGTTTTTAGTCGGTTCAAAGGCTGTTACATTTACCGTTTTGCTGCTGAGAAGTACTTTTGCCTTGAAAAAAACATGTCCTCCTGCTTCTGTTTTGGGATAGTCTATTACTTCAATTTCTCCACTAAAGACATTGAAATTCCGGATTGAATGATCTGCATATTTGAAATGTTGATCTGTTCCTTGGTTGGTACGAAAAATACAATACTTCTCAATTATTTCTTTAGATTTGATTAATTTTTTTGCTTCTAACAAAACAGAAGGATCTTCACCTCTAATCCCATAAAGAACAGGATCTAATCCTGTTGGAGAAATAAGAATCTTCCCTTTTTCTTCATCGATATTATTAAAAACAAATGGTGCTAATTTTGCATCCATTATCTTAACTGATTCTTCATCTATTTTCCTTTTAGTTCCAATGGATTCTGATTCTCTATAAGTAAGCAATTCGTAAGTGTAGTCTTCTTCAAAGGGTTTAAGTTGGTTTCCTACTACTGCAAGAGCTCCAATCAATCCTCGACCATTACCAATATAATATGAAGCATAACAATATTGTTTCGCTATTTTTTTAGCTTCAGAAATGGAAATAACCTCTGTTAAAGCTCTAATTGAGAATTCTTTGAGTATTTCTGGAATTTGACCTGTAATGGCTACAAAACCTGGATTAGTTTTTGGATCTTTTTGATAGTACTTTTCCAAGGTTTCTATTGCAGTTTCAATGATTGAATCTATTAGCTCCTCTTTTACTTCTAATGATAAACATATTCCCGCATTTCCTCTGGTTTTCCACGGAATGTTGGGATTATTACGGATTAATCTTGGATAATCTTTGAATGTGATATTTTTTGAAATTTTTTCGATAATAAGCACAGCTAAATGAGTTGTACAGCTCCCTTTAAGAGAGTCAGTGTCATCAAACCCAATATGTAGTACCTTAATATGCTGCGTTGTCAAGTTGATAACCAAATAAAAAATTCCGAAAGAGAATTTAAGATATTAGATTGAAAACCAAATCATACCTTTTTTGTCTTGAATGATTTTAACAAGTTTTGTTTCTCTAGCAAGGATAGTAACTCTTTCTACTAGTGTTCCTTGCCACATTCGTGTTTCATTTGCAAGTTCAACTAGTGAAACTTCATTACTAGATTTATTTACAATGACTTTAAGGAGAGCTCTCATAATCTCTCTATCATAATAATCACTAACAACAGAGTCAATTATCTTATTAAAACGACTATACGCTTCATTAATTTCGTGAACTAGCTTTTTACGTTTTTCATTTATTAATTCTATGTCTTCTAATTTTGCTCTAATACAATCTTTGATCTCCAGTATTTCGTTACTGGTTTCTTTACTAACAATTATTTCATTCTCTTCCTCAATTGCTTCTACTAAAACATTCTCGATAGGAACAATTTTCCATGAAAAGTTGCTAGGGCTGATATCAATAATAAAGGAAAAAGATTTGTTGAGTTTTGCATATCTGCGAGAAGGACCTTTTATTCTTTCGCTTTCGTATGTCTCAACTATCCCAAGTTCTACAAGTTCATCAATATATTTTCCAATTATCCGAGGTGAAATATCGAGAATCCTTGAAATTTGAAATGGATATAAATCTTCAGCTGTTAATAGTTGAAGTATTTTTCTTCTAGTTGTATTTGATAAAATATCCAATATTGCATCGAAATCAAGGTCGTTATCGCTACTCATTTTTGGCATTGGTATCACCTAGTTGGGATTTTATACGAATCCCAAATCTTCATCCTCTGATTTTTTATGAATATCCTTTTTAATAGCTTTAGCTCTTTTGTTTGCAGGTTTAACTTGTTCTAATGATTCTAGAAGAATTTGTTGATTAATTTTGCAATCACCTTCTTCAGGATCTATAGTATCTCCTTTTTCAAGCACAGTAGAATGTTTTTCGACATATTTCTTTATTGCACTTAATTTAGCTTCACTGCTTATTGCGGCTATATCTGCACCACTAAACCCTTCTGTTTCCTTAGCTAACTCTTCAATGTTAACGTCATCGGCTCTTGGTACATCTTGTAAATGTATTTCGAAAATCTGTTTTCTAGCCTTGAAGTTTGGATCAGGAACGAGAACAAGTCTATCGAATCTTCCAGGTCGCAAAAGCGCGGTATCGACCATATCTGGCCTATTAGTGGCACCTATAACTATAACTCCCCTTAATTCTTCTAATCCATCCAACTCAGTTAAGAGTTGACTTATCACTCTCTCTGTAACTCCTGAATCTGTACTTCTACCTCTTACTGGAGTTATAGAATCAATTTCATCTAAGAATATTATACATGGGGCTGCTTGTCGTGCTTTACGGAAAATTTCTCTTATAGCTTTTTCACTCTCTCCAACCCACTTAGATAAAATCTCCGGTCCCTTAACGCTTATGAAATTAGCCTCTGATTCGTTAGCAACAGCTTTTGCAAGCAGAGTTTTTCCTGTTCCTGGAGCACCGTATAGAAGGATTCCTTTAGGTGATTCAGCCTTCATAGTGTTGTATAAATCCTTATATTTCAAAGGCCATTCAACTGCTCGTCTCAATTCAGCCTTGACTTCTTCCAAACCTCCAATATCTCCCCATTCGACATCTGGAATCTCAACAAAAACCTCCCTTAATGCAGATGGTTCGATAGTTCTTAAAGCAGTTAGGAAATCCTGTTTTTGAACATCAATCTTTTGAAGTATCTCTAAGGGTACCTCATCATCCTCTAGATTGATTTCTGGCAAAACACGTCGAAGAGATTGCATAGCAGCTTCTTTTACTAAGGCTGAAAGGTCAGCTCCAACAAAACCATGAGTTTTATCAGCAAATATACCTAAATCAACATCTTCCGCCAATGGCATACCACGAGTATGAATAAGTAGAACCTCATATCTACCATCACGATCGGGGATTCCAATTTCAATTTCTCTATCGAATCTTCCAGGTCGACGAAGGGCTGGATCTAGTGCATTTTGTCTATTAGTAGCACCTATAACAATAACTTGTCCACGGGATTCTAAACCATCCATCAAGGATAAAAGTTGTGCTACTACTCTTCGTTCAACTTCTCCTGTAACTTCTTCTCGTTTTGGAGCTATTGAATCAATTTCGTCAATGAAAATGATACTTGGAGCATTCTGTTGAGCCTCTTTGAAAAGATCTCTCAATTTTTGCTCTGATTCTCCATAAAATTTGGACATAATTTCTGGTCCTGAAATGTTATAGAAACTAGTTTCTGTTTCATTAGCTACAGCTCGAGCAAGCAGCGTTTTTCCTGTTCCTGGTGGACCATGTAAAAGAACTCCTTTTGGTGGCTCTATACCTAGACGTTTGAAAAGTTCAGGATGGCGAAGAGGTAGTTCAATCATTTCGCGAACACGACTAATTTCTTCGGATAAACCTCCAATATCCTCATAACTAATCTTTTCGATACCTACTGCTTGGGCATCTTCTAGAGGTTTATCGCTAATTTGTACAATTGTTTCAGAAGTCATAATAACAACTTCGGCTGAAGGAGCGATATTTGCCACACCAATATATAATCTCCTTCCCATCCCTAAACTGATTGGAATAACATCTCCAATCGATAAGACACGATCTTCAAGATTCTGTTTTAACCAACTTTCAATTCCTGCGACTTGAACTCTTTCTGTAAATGCAAAGACTAAGCGTTTGGCTTTTTTTGCTTCTGTTTTAAAAACAGTAGCTCTATCATCTAACCCAACACCAGCATTCATTCTAATCACACGATCAAGACGCACAGTGTTTTTACCAAAATCCTCAGGAATACCTCGCCATGCACGAGCAAATGTTTTCTTAGAACCTTTTATACATATAATATCTCCACTACCAATGCGTAAATCATCAGCAACATCTTGGGAAATGCGTACAATGCCTCTCCCTACATCTCTTTGTAGTGCTTCTTTTACTCTGAGTTGTTTTCCGGTTTCTTCTTCTGTTGACATAATCACTCACCTTTACTTTAGAAAAACTAGTTAATAGGAATATCAAATCCTTCTTTGTGTTGTGATTTGAGAAGTTTCAGTTTGATTTCAAGAATCCCATTTCTTAGACTAGCAGAAATCTTTCTAGATAGGTCTATTTCGTTATCTAAGGGGATTGTAGTTTCAATTTGTTTACTACTATTAGCACCAACAAGGTGCAATCCTTTCTTTGTTAATTTGATCTTAACGTCTTCTTTTGAGAAACCTGGTAATTCCACAAGAACATATAATTCCTTCTTATTATCATCTAGTTGAATATCATACGGGATATCAGAAACTGATGAATCTTCACTTCTAGGTTTCAAAATAGGTTCTTTACCGATTAAAAGACGAGGTAAATCCGCATTACCCATAAATTTAGCAAAGCTTGGAAAAAGATCTGTCACGGAATTAATAGATTTAGCGAAAATATCTCCAAAATCACTAAACTGTCTATCAAAATTGTTAACTCTTTCAATAGAATCATTGCCGAAATCAGTTGGTATATCACCTATTTCTGTAAACTCTTCCTTACCATCAGCTGAACGTTTGTAATCATAACCATATTCATTTTCTCCCCCATTCAAATTAGTGTAAAATCTTACACTCTTGAATACTTCATGGAAGCCTTCAGGGGAATCATCGCTATCAATATTTTTCTTTTTTGTCATATACTATCACCAATCTCAATTTTCTGCAATAAATCACTTTTTCTAAAAGCTTATAGCAAATTATCCAAAGTGCTTCGTATTGAACTATGAGTATTGAACTTTTTGTTCAATAGTACGTTCTTTATTCTGATATATAAACCTATCGCATCTCAATACTCTTAGAATAATGCACTCTTAAAATCTGCAAACCTTTTTTGTGAGTTTCATTGAAATCTTTAAAAATAAGGGTTTCACTCTCGTTGATATTGAATTAGAAGAGAAAGAGTTGACACAATATTGCTAAAAAAGGAAAGATTCTCTGCATACTCTCACCTAGTTGGTCTGACTGCTTCAGTTGTAGGTTCTGTTGTGTTGGTTTGGTTAGCAAGAAATTCTCCAAATATGATTGTCACATCTGTCTATGGTTTCTCTATTTGTTTACTTTTTGCTGCAAGTTTTTTTTATCATTCTTTGAAGAAAAAGGAAGATGAATACAGTTTATGGCGGATACTTGATCATATTGCTATTTTTTTTATGATTGCTGGAACATATACTCCTATCGCTTTCATCTATTTAGATGGTGCTTGGAAATGGGGAATTATCATAGCACAGTGGTCTATTGTAGGTTTAAGTTTGATTCTGACTCCGTTTATTTTAGATCTCCCTAGATGGGTAGAAGTGGGGATGTATATTTCAATGGGGTGGATGGCTGTTTTGCCCTTCAAACAGCTAATAGCTAATGTACCCATTTCTTCTCTTATGCTAGTATTAGCAGGCGGTCTTTCTTTCACAATCGGTGCTATTATTCACAGCTTTAACAAGGATAAGCCTATACCTGGCATTTTTGAATTCCACGATATATGGCATTTATTTGTTTTACTTGGTGGTTCACTGCATTATACAGCAATATACATAGCAGTTGCAAGCTCTTTTTAGTTGTTTACTGAAAATTGAGGTTAATTGTGTATTAGAAAATGGGAACTAAACTTTTACGCATCCATTTAATCTCTTTTGTATTTGTCGGAATAATTGAATTGTGTACCTAAAAGGGATAAATTTTATATGCGTTTTTAGGACAAAGTTTTACTTAATTAATCTATTGTGTGATGATTATGAAGATAAATAACAAAAAAGGAATATTTTTAACATGTATATTATTAGTTTCAGTTTTCTTTTTTTTTACCAATCTCCAGTAATGCAGTCATTCAGGATGAACTTGATCCAATAAGCTTGCAAGCTTATGATGATTATGGATCAGCATCCTTGCTACCATACTATGTATTGTATGATACCTATACTATATCTGGCACTTGGAGAATGTGGGTGCAAACTGACAGTGAATTTGACACTATAGATATGATGGCAATGACCGAGTTTAATTTTGGTGAATTTATGGCAGGTCGGTTTTATACTACTTATGCTTTCCAGCTTTTTCTCATTCTGAAATTCTAAATAGTGACATATAATTAAATATTAAGAGCAAATAATGTTTTAACAATGAAAATTACTGTTACTAACGTTTACAATAACACTGCTATGCAAGGTTCAAACTTGAAAAAAGGTCATGGTCAGTCGTTTTTTATTGAAACTGAAGGCACAAAAATCCTTTATGATACAGGTTTGAATGGTAAAGACTTATTTCATAATTTTAATCTAATGAACATTGATCCTAATACACTCGACTACTTAGTCATTAGTCACGGGCATTTTGACCATACTGGTGGTCTAGAAGAACTGTTAAAAGCTAGAGCTGCCTCAAAACCTCTATTAACAATTGCCCACCTCTCTATTTTGGAAGCCAAAAAAGCAAGAGGAAAAAAGTATAAACTCCCATATAAGTATGATATAGGTATCCCAAAAATTGAAGAAATTCTATTCAAAAAATTGAATTTTAGATTTGTTGAAGAACCTTATAAAATAACTCCCTGGCTATATACTTCAGGAGTAGTTCTTGATAGAGAAGAAAGAGATGGAACTAGTGAACGTTTAATTCACAAAGAGGGAAGAAAATGGGTTCGTGATCCAATGTTAGATGATCTTTCATTGGTATTAAAGACAAAAAAAGGTTTAGTTCTCATTTGTGGCTGTTGTCATGCAGGTTTGTTGAATATTCTCAAACAAGTCGCTGAAAATCATAAAGATGAAAAAATACATTCCATTTTAGGAGGAACACATATGGTAGCTTTTACTGGAGATGAGGTAACTCATGTTGGCGACATTCTTGAATCGCGTTATGGGACTCCCCAACTTTACTTAAATCACTGCACTGGAAACCATATTATTGACCAGCTGAAAGCACGTTTTAGTGATGATATTGTTAAACCATGTCATGCAGGTACAAGACTTGTTTTCGAATACTAACGGGACATCATAAAGTTCTTAAATTTGTAATGAATCACCTTTTTTTGAGGTGAAAAGTAAATGAAAGTAATTATAAAAAATATTTATAACAACACAGCTTTGACTGGTAAAAATCTTAAAACCGGACACGGACAATCTCTTTATATAGAATCTGAAGAGCATAAAATTCTCTATGATGTAGGATTCAAAAGTAAAGATTTTATTCATAATATGAAAATATTGGGAATTAACTCCAACGAAATTGATTTTCTTATCTTATCCCATGGACATTTCGATCATACTTTTGGGCTTAAAGCTTTTTTGAAAGCTAGAACAGAGAAAGAAAAAATAAATGTTATAGCTCATCCTGATGCTATTGAAGAGAAAAAAGTTCTTTTCCCTCTATCAATGCTTTTCCTCTTCAAATTTAAGACTACAAAACTTGGTTTTCCCTCTCTGTCTAAAGCGCAATTTGGGAGATTAGATTTTAACTTTGTTAAAGAAGTTTATGAAGTAACACCATTTCTTACAAGTTTAGGTGAAATTAACGAAAGACCAGAAAAAGATGGAACAATGAAGCTGTTAACGCATAAAGAATCAGGTAAATGGGTGAAAGATCCTATTAATGATGATTTGTCACTTATCCTTAAGACAAAAGAAGGATTAGTGTTAATCTGTGGTTGTTGTCACGTAGGATTGCTCAATACTTGTGAATATGTTACTAAGAAATATGAAAATGAGAAAATTGTTTCAATAATCGGTGGCACCCATATGCTACGATTTACAGAAGAAGAAGTTGCTGATGTTGCTGAGAAAATGGAAAAATATGGGAAACCAACGCTCTATTTAGGACACTGTACTGGTGAAAAAACAATTAATCAACTCAGGCAACATTTCGGAGAAGAAATCGTTAAACAATTTCATGTTGGTACTGAATTATCATTTGAGTGTTAAGAGAAAAAAAGAAGAAGTAAAAGGAACAAAAATGAAGATTCTTCTTATCTCTTTATTTTTTAGCCATTGCTTTTCGTAATTCTTTTATTGATTCATAAGGTTGGTTAATAGCTAGCGTAAATTCTACCACAGCTTTTTCTTTAGGTTTCAAATCAAATAAAGAAATCATGAAATTCATTATTGTTACTTGAGCATCAAATATTGTATTAGAACCATGAAAGCCATCCGGACATATGAAATCTAAAGATTTAGAATTTTTTGTAATTCTCACCCATGGTTCATCTGGATTAGCGTGACCCATAAACGGTTTCAACACTCTATTTCTTGTCCATGTTTTTAGTCCTCCTGGAACATGAATTACATTATCTTCTACATCTCCTTGCATGCATATATCAGCTAACAAGGCTGCAATACTTCTAATACGCCTTGAAGAAGTGTTATTGCATTCATATTTGATGCGAACTAAATTAGAATCAGGTAAAGTAAAATAGCTCAGTGAAATTTCCTGTCCTTTTAGATGCTCAGATTTTGAAATTATCCATGTAGATTTGATTCCTTTCCATTCTCCATCTTCAACTATTTCAGCTTTTGTTTTTTCAGGTTCTGAGAATGGGTTATCCTCGTTCATCCAGAAAACTAAAGGTTGAATCCCACCGATGAAATGATCGATGAAGAATTTTGGTTGAATTTTTGGAAAATTGTCATCAAAGTATGTGGTACTCTCGTTATCTTCAAGTTTTATTAAATTACCTCCAAAAAACTTAGGAACACTGAATTGGAGAGCTCCGTTTTTAACTAAATAGATAGGTTCTCCTTCTATCTCACACTCTTCAATTGCTACATCATTTTTTCCTTTAAGGACTATGGGAATTTCAAAGTTAAGTTCATATTCACTAATAAAACGTAAATTTAACATATCTATAGCTTTTATTGTATTAATTTGAGGAGTGAGTTCTATCTCAATTGGAATAGGAACGTTAGGTGTTGGTTGGGGTATGGATATCATACTTTTATTGTCTCCTGAGGTTTTGAAACCACCATTCCATCCTTTTGGAAGTACTAATTTTAATTCCCCTGCAAATGGATAGGGAGTTTCAAAAACTAATTCTATGATTTTTGATACTGTAATGCCTTTTTCTAAGATGTTAGAACCCTTCAGTCTAATTTCAATAGGTTGGACAGTTTTTACTCCAAACATTCTCTCTTCATCGGGTATTTCTTTACAATTAACAAATTGATTCCATCGATTTCTTACATCCTGTATCGAAGTGTATGAATGCCCAAACCATGTATGAACTACTTCTAGAGTTTCATTCTGTTCTAACATCTTTGACTCACTTTCAAGATTATCAAGGATGCCTTTAGTTACTTTAACTTTTGATATATTATCAGGTTTCCAGAACCATGCAGCAAAAGATGCCTCCCCCAGATACTCTCCTGCTGTCCAGGTTTCATGCCAATCTTTCGATTCTATCGGAACCAAAGTGTCACTCATTACGGGTAAAGTTGGGTCACACTCAATATACTTGTTATTCACAGGCGTAATGACTCTTGCATAGTTTCCGAAGGGATTAACGTTAAGTCCTTGTGGAACACCGGTTGAAAATCTTCCTCCCGCAGCTAACCCACTATCAGATATGTTAGTCAACTCAATCCAATGTTCAAATTCACGAATTCCGGGTGTTACTTTAACAAATTTCTGAATCTTAAGACCCTCAACTTTCCTACTTTTAGCATGTAATTCAAGAGTGATTTCATTTCCTTCCTTTACTTTTTTATAGTCAAATTTCAAAGTTCTATCCAAATCTAAACCAAAAGGGGGACCTATCTGAAAAATGGATCTTACTTGACCACCTTCTAGATTTCTTCGTGCAAAGGTCATATTTCCACCTTCAAGAAATACCTCTATTGACCAAAAATCAGTGAGAAGTGTTATTCTTTCTTCATTTTGTCCTTCTATTACTTCTGCTAAGTTCGTTATATCTGCAACAATTGGTATCTTATATTCTGGCATTATGTGGTAAGAATCGGAAATCTTTATTGCTGGTTTAGCTAAAATAGTGAATACTGTCTGATGCGGTTTCACAGGAATTGTGATTGGAATATCTATTCCTGTTATTTCTTCTGGTTCTAAATTGAACTCTACTGTTTTACTTCCCTCTTTGATACCATCTATTTGGATATCAACTTTACCTTCAATTTTTTTATTACTGTGATTAAATAAATCAAGATAAACAATTTTTTCTGTTCCTACAGGAGCTACTTCATACTGGAAGTCACTTGTCAGTTTTACAGCAGGTTTAATTTTTCCACCTGTTAACAGTTCTAGATTATATTTTTCAAATGAAATTGATGTTCTTATTACTTCAGAACCTCTTTGATTTGATTTAAATTCAGTAGCAGTGTTATCAACAATAAACTCTCTGGATATTTCTACATCTTCTCCATTCTTAACGGTGATAGATTGCGGAAATTCCTCTTTCCATGTTAAACCTTTAAATGGAGTAATAGACAATGCAAAACTAATATCTTCGCCTAAATCATTATTAATTGTGATTGTCATGGTATTGCTAATTCCCATCAAAATTTCGTGTGATTCCAGCCTAGTTTTTATTGAAATAGCTTTACCATCAAGAACGCGTGTAATGCTTGTAAACCCCCATCCATAACGGTCAACTTCTGCAGTTAATTTATCATCATCAACTTCAAAGATATAAGTATAAAGTTCCATTTTGTCGACAATGTACTTATCAGGTGCTTGGGTTAGTTCTCTTTTAAAACACCCATACCAATCTTGATGTTTTTCAAACCATTCCACTGCAAGAGGCGTTTGTAATAACCCTGGAATGAAATCTTGCATATATACACTTGTTTCAGGAACCCAATACAAGCCAACTTTTTTGTAAAGCGGCATGGCTTCCATGTTGCCTGACCAGGTATAAAGATCGACACGTTCTCTGCCATTATTTTTAGCGACTTCAAGCGCTTTTAAGAGCAGTCTTTTACCAAATTTCTTTCCTTGAACTCGTGGAATAACTCCTAATATGGTAATATAGGCTGCCTTTTCATCTCGCCAATGAGGGTATAGACCGCAGTAACCCACGGGCACTCCTTCTTGGTCAACAGCTACCAAGTCCGCGATTGCAGATGTTTTATCTAACCACTCTTTCACTCTTTGTTCTGTATAAGGAATTCCTCCACCGAATCCACCTAACCATAATTCATTAAATGCATTAAACATATCAGCACATTCACTGGCCATTACTGGGTCGTAAACAGTGATTTTTCCCCATTCTTCACTCATGATCTCATCATTCTTTATTTCTAATCAATTCATAAATGACCACTCATTTTAAAATTGCCGAAAAGAAGTGACCACTATTTTATCTTGACTGGAATTTTTCTTAAAATATTCAATTCACCCGTTCTATATATAATTGACCATTTATTGTATTTCTGGAAAATAGAAGATACCATTTTTTCTTCAGTATTCATGGAATGTTCCTTTATGTTGTATCCTCTTGTAGATTGATTTGAATAATATTTGGAAAACTACAAAGAGAACTACTGAACCTGCTATAAGAACCAATAGAGCATGCCATACTATGGAATCAGTTACTATTCCTTGTCCAAATAAACAGAAACGGATAGCCTTGACTACTTGCGTAAGAGGAGATATTTGTGCTATCGTTCTCAACCAATTTGGAAAAACGCTCAAAGGAAACAAACTTCCACTTAATAACAATAAAACCCCAATAATAACCATGGAGATCTCCCTTCCTCTTTTAATCAAAACAGTAAATATTGCTCCTACAAGTGCTAAAGCAGTAAAAAAAGCAAATGTGAAAAACAGTAATAATAAAATTGTTAATGATGAAGAGAATGTTACTGAAACGTCTCTTAAAAGTGGAAAAATGAAAAAAACCGGTATATAATAAACAATGTTTAAAACAAGGGTGTAGACCACTTCTGCAAAGGTTTCCGCATATACATACTTCTTCAAACCAAACTGTGTTGTGATTAAAGCTTCAAAGGTACCTTGTCTCATTTCGCTTTGAAAAGAACCTAGAGTACTTGTGATTGTTTTAGCGGTTATTTCAACAATAATTATACCAACAAAAATAAAAGAAACACTAGAGATTCTATATCCATCATTTTCTATTATTCCACTTTCTATAAGTAAAGAAACAAAGTAGTATAGGGACACAACTGTTAATGTGCTAAGAAATCCTTTGATCAGCAGGAATCTATACTGCCAGATGATTTTAATATTTCGTTTTAATGTCTGAAGGAATCCACAAAAAAATGAGTTTGAAGAGTTGGGAATCTTAGAATCAAACGTTTTTCTAACTTGTTGTATGATTTTAGTGCTCACTAATAATCATCCACTGATCCTTTGATTTTTGAATTTCTTATACTAATTTTTGTCAGAATCCAAGATATATATCCAACTATTATAGTAAAACCTAACAAGAATAAGGCATTTAGAAGAACTATCGTAAAGTCTTCTCCCGGATTGAAAATCACCATTTGCATAGATTGAAGCCCATACGTCAAGGGAAGAATTTTCGAAATAAATAATGGGAACCCGCTTAGAAGTGCTATCGGGAAAACAACTCCAGAAAAAGTTTTTGTCAATTGATAGATCAACGAAACAAGACCACTATCTTTTTTGTACCAAATTATGAAAGCACTAAAAAGCATCGAAATTGTGATGTGAGAGATTATTAGTAAGATTAGAAGAAGGAAAATCATAATTATTTGAAACAAAGAAAAAACTATTTGCAATCCAAGAAAAATTTGTGATACAATAAGTGCTGCTACAATAGAAAAGGAGGAAAGAAAAGCACCTGCCAGAGCTGTACCAATCGCATATTCAATAAAATTGAAGTGCAATAAAGTATGTGACCACGTTCCTGTAAGTATTTCTTGGTGGATACCTCCGTTTACAGTTGATAGTGTAGTTCCTATCAGCATTTGTAACGAGAGCCCAATAAACACAAATTCAAAATAAGCTGCATTAATACCAAAAACACTTAGATTTGGATTTAGTTTACCATAAAAAAAGTAAATAAAAATAGTAACCAAGTTAAGAAGAACTACCATTAAGTAGCTACTTTTGTAATTTAGAGCCATTTTAACTCTGGTGATAAAAATTGCTTTAATCCGTGTGAAAAAGGAGCTATAAGCTGTAGGATGACTGAACGAGTTCAAAACCTGATTAATAGTTGCCATTATTACTCCACCATTTCAATAGGAATCGAAAGAATAGTCTCTTTCTCTTGTTCCTCTTTGATTTTAAGAAAAGCAAGAAAAGACTCCTTCAAGCTAGGTATGAAGGGAGCTATCTTGAAAACCTTCCCTCCACGCTCTAAAATCAAAACTGTAATTAAGGAAATTGTTTCATTCAAAGGATAACGTTCGGCTTGTATTTGAGCTTCATATGAATTTACGTAATTTGTGCTCTCAACTAGACGGATAATTTTGGCATGGGCTACTTGACGAATTATTTCACTAAATATTTCCTTTTGAAAATTAGGTACGGAAAAAATAACATCTACAAGTTCTTGAGATGCTACTTTCTTAAATGCAAAGGGGGCACAATCTTCAACCATTTTACCTTGATCGATTAATATGATTCTTCTTGTTAGCGCATCAATTTCTGAAAAATTATGGCTAGTTAATAGAATTGTTGTCCCAAACTCTTTATTAAAATCTGTAAGTAGATTTTTAGTTTTTTCAGAAGAAATAGCATCAAACCCTAGTGTGGGTTCATCCAATAAAAGAACTTGAGGTAAAGGAATTAGCGATCTAATGAGTACTACTTTTGCCTTCATTCCCGTACTAAGTTTCATTACAAGCGTTTTTCTTTTTTCTTCTAAATCAAAATACTTCAATAAAGAAGCAATTCTGTTTTGAGCTTCTTTTTTTTGAACACCTGCTAGAGTAGCATAAAATCTTAGATTATCCTCAATAGATAATCTGTAATAAAGACTCCTTCCACCACTCTCACCGAAAGCTGTACTGATTATTTTTCTTATTTTTTTATCCTCTGTTATTGGAATATCATTGATGTAAGCTTCTCCAGAGGTTGGTAAAAGTAATGTTGAGAGGATCTTAGTAAGTGTCGTTTTTCCAGCTCCATTTGGTCCAAGCAATCCTAGAAATTCGCCTTGCTTAATTTTGAGTGATATATCATCTAACGCATGTATTTTTCTCCCTCGTTTATTGAAAGACTTGGATACATTGTGAAGCTCTATACTCATTTCATGAATTATTTAATTCCAAACTATTTAAAACCCGCAAAAACCTTATTTCACCTTAAAAACCTGCTATCAAAAACACTATTTCTTCATGTCTTAGAAACTTAAAGAAAAGGTTGTCAGGTTAATTTTTTTCTAAGGGCTTTTTAAGCTCGTTATAAATTAGGTTAACTCGTTCGTAAAATCCTTTTGTATGATAAGTGCTTGATAATTTCAACTTATATTTGTCATAATGATGCGCCCATTCATGAATTAACGTCCTCAAAAAAGTCTTAGGAGCTACATATTTTTGCGTTTTAGCTGTTCTACTATATACTGAAATTGATGAATGTTTATTTTCTTCTCCTCTTGTTCTATGTACACCATAATATTGATTCCCACTTCTTGTTAATCTTCGCTTTCCACCTGTAAATACTGGCAATGAGGGAAGTTTATATTCAGCATTTAGTTCCTCTATAACATTATTTGAGTATTGTTTTATCGTGATATTGTCTTCACTTTTTAACGCCCTTGCAAGCATTTTTACAGTTGTTTGGAATGATATTAACGTGTTCTTAGAAGGTAAATTGATTTCAGTATTGTTTGATTTTTTATAATCTCTATTCTGCTCTTTTGTCCATTCTTTATTTGTATAAGAATTCTTTTTCATGTTTTTTTTCAGAGGAGGTTTAATTTTTGGGGTTAACAATTGGTAAGGTACTCTAAATAGAATCTGACCATTAACAATGACTGTTACTGTTTTCCGATTCAATCGTTTGATTATCCCTTCTATGTTCTCTCCTCTATAAGGAAAACTAACGTTTTTTTCTGAATCCATAGTTTATCTATATCCTTATTTGAGAAGTAGTGCTTTCCTTTCTATTAATGTCTGTAATTTCCTAGTAATATAATCTTTAGTGGTTTTTCTGCCAATTTTCCGATTCTATTAGCGATGAAATAGCATTTGTTTTCTTAAACTTTCTAGAACTTAAGATTGTGATGAGCATGTGCTTCTGAATTATCTTTGAGGTAGATTACGATATCAATTCGAAATGTTCCCCATCCTCTTGCACTGAAAGCAAACTTTGTGTCACGGTTTGTTACAACTTGAATCGGATCAGGAAAGCTTGGATGTAAGTGGTACTCGACTTTATCAACTGAATCCAGTTTAGTATCGTCTTCATCCATATAAATTGTCCATTCATACCACGTGTAGTCTCCTCTAGAGATGTTAGGCAAGGATTTTGCATCATTGTTAAATTTGAATTCTATTTGTTTATTCATAGCTTTTTCACCTTTTTTAGAATTTTATTGACTTTAAATGGACGTGTTGTCCACTTTTTTACATTACCATTATCATCCGGCATTTCAACAAGTGTAACATCAATTGAGTCTGAATAATCAACAATCAAAGGGGAACTTGGATGATTCAACGAAAGAACCCAGTTTCCGAAGTCGTCTGTAATATTAGCCCTTCCATTATATTTATTTTCTTGTACGTTGTCACGAACTAGCATTGTACATTTATCAACATTGAGATCTACAATATTAGGAAAATCAAAACCAATGATAAATGGTGTTTTAGGGTTAAAGACTTCAGATTTCTTCCATAAAAGAAGTCCAAAAACAACTATGAGTAAACCTATTAGCGCCAATCCACCAATTACAACTTCAATATGGTCTCTTCCTAAAGCAATAAG
>BPTO01000003.1 GCA_023705985.1 Candidatus Heimdallarchaeota archaeon
AGAAAAGGAAATAATCTATTCGTTTTTCGAAAAATATTTCGGAAAAGCATCATTAAAAGAATTAGAGAAATGGTTTTTGTGGATTAAGAAAGGAAAAACAAAAGAGGTATTTGTAGTTGACAAAAAAGTCAACCAAATATTATCAGTTCTTAGTTTGAAGGTGTTCTCAGCTGGCATTCCTTTAGGTAGTATTTGGGACAATAAATTTCAACTTGAAGTAGAAGGATCTAGTTTAATGAAAGACTTCACTTCCAAAATTGTTCAAATAAAAACTGACCAATTCCTTTATGGAAAACCTATTTTTACTAGTAATGTTAAGAAGACTTTTGGAGAATTCAAAAAAAATGACATTGTTATAGTAATTGGAAAAGATGGATTACATTACGGTGTAGGTAAGGCACAAATTAGTTCTCGGAATCTAATAGAAGTAGAATCTAATACTGTTTTTATTAAAGGTTATGAACAAAAACCATTTGATAGAGGGTACTACCTAAGAAAAGCTGGTTAGATTCTTTTTCTAAGGATTAATAGTTTTCTTTGTATAAATAAATCGGTTCGTAGTTTAAAACAAAAGATATAAATAATACGTTTTTTCATCTCTATTTGCCTATTACCGTAAATGTAAAAGGAGAACTATTGTTTCTATATAGTTTGCACATTGTTGAGTGTGAAAGGTGGGCATATTGAGTTTTAATGAAGTTTTAGATAAAGTTACACGACAAATACATGAACAACTTCCTGACAATTCTGAGATAACTCAAATTGAATTTGAGGGTCCTGAAGTAGCTATTTATTCAAAAAATCCTAGAGTGTTAGTTAATGATGAATCCATTGTTAAAGAGCTTGCAAAACAACTTAGAAAAAGAATTGTTATCCGCTCTGATCCTAGTGTAAGATTACCTAAAGATGAGACAATTTATCTCATAAACGAGTTAGTTGGAGAAGTAGGAAACATAACCTCAATTGATTTTGATAATATAGTTGGAGAAGTAATTATTGAGGCATTAAAACCTGGAGTAATCATTGGAAAATCTGGTGAAATGTTAAGAACAATCATAGCAAAAACATTTTGGCGCCCAAGAGTTATGAGAACTCCTCCAATTGAATCGAGAGTTATCAAAACAATTAGACATTTATTCCAAGAGCACTCTAAAAAAAGATTAGAAATATTGAGAAACATCGGAAAACGAATTCACCGACCACCAATTTATCGAGATGATACCATCCGCGTAACAGCTTTGGGAGGATATTCTGAAGTAGGAAGGAGTAGTTCACTGATTCAAACAGGAGAAAGCAGCATACTAATTGATTGTGGAATAAATGTAGGCAGTAACACACCCAACAATATGTTTCCACGATTTGATTTACCAGAATTTGATGTAGAGCACTTAGAAGCAGTTGTTGTATCCCATGCGCACTTAGACCATTCAGGTTTTGTTCCTTATTTGTTTAAATATGGTTACCAAGGCCCAGTTTATGTGACTAGACCCACAAGAGATTTAATGACTATGCTACATATTGATTATCTGGATGTTGCAACAAAAGAAGGAAAAACTCTCCCTTATATGCAAAGAGATATCAGAGAAGCGGTTCTTCATACTGTGGTCTTGGATTATGGAGAAGTCACAGACATATCACCCGATGCAAGATTAACGTTCCACAATGCGGGTCATATAGTAGGAAGTGCCATTCCTCACATCCACATTGGTGAAGGAGTATACAATATGGCTTTTGCCCATGATATAAAATTTTCAAAATCAAATCTTTTAGACGCCGCAACAGTTAGATTCCCACGATTAGAAACATTATTTATTGAATCTACTTATGGAAAACCACAAGATGTGCTCCCATCTAGGTCTGAATCTGAGAAACAGTTGAAGAACATAATAAAGGAAATTATTGATGGGGGAGGAAAGGTTCTCATACCTGTACTGGCTGTTGGGAGAGCACAAGAGATTATTGTTGTTATAGAAGAAATGATGAGAAATGGTGATATTCCTCAAGTTCCAGTATATACAGATGGCATGGTTCGTGAAGCTTCTGCTATAACAATATGCAACCCAGAGTTCCTTTCAAAATCCTTGCGTGAAAGAATATTCCATGCTGGTCAAAATCCATTTTTAGCTGAACAGATGAAACATGTTTCATCTAGCGAAGAAAGAGATCTCATAGTAAATGGCGATCCAGCTATTATTTTAGCAACAAGTGGTATGTTATCTGGTGGACCAAGCATTTTCTATTTCAAGAAACTATGTGAGGATCCAAAAAACGCACTTATTTTTGTGAGTTACCAAGGTAAGGGGACGCTTGGAAGAAGAATACAGAAAGGAATCACTGAAATCCAACTAATTGAGGATAGAAAAACTGTAATGTACAGCATCCAAGCTAAAATTCATAGTATAACTGGATTTACAGGTCATTGTGATAGAAGGGAATTAGAGAACTATATTGCCAAGGTTTCACCAAAACCAGAAAGATTTATCATCCTCCATGGTGAGGAATCAAAAACGACAAAATTTGCATCATATGTTTATAGAGCTGCAAAAAGAGAGAGTTTAGCACCAAAAAACGGTTCAACAATAAGACTAAAATAGGTTAATTACAACCTAAAAGTCCAAATTTCATCCTTTAAGTGATTTATAACTCTAACAGCTTTCCCTTTATTTATTTTGCTGAAATCCTCGTGAGATATTAAGGAGATTCCTACAGCTATCATTGTATCAGCTTTCTCTTCACGAACAACCACAAAATCTCCTTTCTCAATTAGATTATCAAAATGAACGATACCTGGAAGCATTATATCAGCACCATTTAAAACAAACTTAATGGCGCCTACATCGACAACAACTTCGTGCACTAATAGTTTAGATCCCTTCAGACAATGAATTGAGGGTAGGAATCGGTTTTTCCATTGAAAAAACCAAATTTCTTTATCTTTAACAACAAAAGTACCTTTATCAGTTTTGATTTTTTCAAGTTTATCTTTTTTATTAAAAAATGTTTGAGCTTGTTCTCCAAGCACATTCAATAAATCATCAGCTAGTTGTTTGTTCTCTTTATTAGATAGAATATTCCTTGATTTAACAATCATGATAATCCTCCTTTTTGAGTTATCATTTCATTTATTCTGGTTTCAATTTATCTAAAATATGATTATATGATTCTTTGATAGCTTCATACCTGTCTTTAGAAGAGCGACCAAGTAGAAATAATTGTTCCTCGTTCTCAAGGCGACGACTATACTCTTCTTCGAGTGATGTTATATATTGATCTATTGCATCTTCTAAGTTTGAAACTATTTCAATTCCGTGAACAGGAAGAGAGTAAATGTATTTCAAGGTTGGAAAGGTTTCTGCTCTTCTCTCAATTAAACCGATATCAAGCATTTGTTTTAGATGTTTTTCAACTGCTGGTCTTGAAATCCCCAATTCTTTTGTAATTTCATCGGCTGTTAATTTCATATTATTCAATAGGTCAAGGATTTTTCTACGGTTTGTATCCCTAAAAATTGAAAATAATAAATCGACAATGGGAGGATAAATAGTTTTACTAACCATTATTAATTTTTTAATTTTATCACTTATATTTTTTTGGTATTAACCGAATAGCTAAAGCTTACAACCCAGTATTTTAGGAGTGTAGTTAAATGATTAAACAAAATATTATATAAAGTTGTGATAAAAAAGACTTGAAGCGATAAAAATGAGTGAAAATGACATTAATATGCATAAAGAACTACTAGAACTCCTCGAAAAGAGATATAAAGAAGGGGAAATTGATGAGAATAGTTTTAATGAGCTAAAAAAGAGATATAAGAAGAAATTGGAAGACGCACAAACTAATTTTGAAGAATTGAAAAGAGCTCCACAGATTAAAGTGGCTGGCTCCCAAACACTCACACCGGATTCTTTGTCGGTTTCTGGATCTGCAAAAATACCTGGAGGTAAAATGATGAGAGATATTCGCATAGCCGGAGCTGGAAAGATCGATGGCGATATAGAGTGTAAGTCTATCAAATGCGCCGGTGCAATAAAAAGTACGGGGAGCATTACAGCTCATGGAATAGTAAAAGCATCTGGCTCATTCAAGTGTGAAGACTTTCTTCATACAGATGAGGATGCAATCTTTAGTGGATCAGCAAGAGTTGGTGGTGAGATAATATCTCAAGGCCACTTGAAAGCATCTGGCTCATTCAAGTGTGAAGATAACGTTCAAGCTATAAATGGTGTCACTCTGTCAGGTGCATCCACTATTGAAGGTAACTTAGTTTCACAGAAATCCATTGACATAACAGGAAGAGCTACAATTAGTGGTGATGTTGTGGGTGAAAATGTCTATTTTAAATCAAAGAGATTTGCATTTGAGATAAGATTTTTTAGAAGAAGAGAACTTTCAACGGTTGAGGGTAATATTTTCGCTCAAAACGAAGTAGAAATTGAAGATATATACGTAGAAAGAGATGTTAAAGGTAAGGTTGTAAAATTAGGCCCAAATACTAAAATTCATGGGACAGTTTATTATGTAGAAGATTTGCTGATTACAGATACAGATGATGTAAAGTTGGAAAATGAACCAGTAAAAATAACTGAAGAAGCTTTAAAACTTTAACATGTTTCCCTCTTTTTACCTTACAAAATCGCATTCTCCAACTGTTTTTGTTTCCCATTGAAGTCTATTAGAAGCGCAGTTTCCTTTTTCCGCAACTGAATTGCTATTTTTACCTAAATGTAAAGAAAGATTTGAAGCATATATTTCAATAATATAATAAAATTTTATTGAAAAAATATCCAGCAGATGTTATAGTTCTCCACACTCAAAATTGAGAGAATATTTTTTGAAAAAATGGTTTTTAAGAAAGCTACCATAGAAAAAACTAACGTAAAGTTATTATGTTATGTTGGAAGAAATAACATAATAAGTTTTAACCCATCTCTATATAAATTAAAGCATTAGAAATAAAAGAAGGGTAAAAAATGAAGGCAATTATACATTTAGAAGAAAACTTAAATGTCAAGTCGGGACCAAAAGGAGAAACAATTTCTGTTGAGTCACAAGGCGTTTTAAGCATCATAAACACAAGCTCAAAAACGACTATTTGGGGAATCGACTTAAAAGCTGATTATCAAGAAGATATTCAGGATTTTAGTGAAGAAATTATACCACATGTTGAAGCAGGAAAAGAATATACTTGTGATTACAAAACAAAAGTAGAGGCTTTACTTAAAATCAATGAGATATTCGACACAAATTTTGATGGAAATGAAGTAAACCCAAATAACAAAGATTTAGTATACAATATAGACCAGAGTCTTGCATTCAAAATCACCATACAAAACAATTTTGAATTTGATTTAAAAAGCATCACTCTAGAAAAACACTTCCTCCCCGATACTAAAGACATTAGAGCTATAGAACCTTTTGCAGGCGAAATAACTGTAACTGAAAGCGATAGAATTGTGACATGGATTCTTTCTGAATTAAAAGCAGGAGAATCTGCATCACTAATTATTTCATCGATTTGTCATCCTACAAATGTACAACCATACAAAACAGGGATTATTATCTGCCGAAGTGAAGCAGATCACATATTAAGCTCAATTGTTCCAACAATTGATGGAGAATGTGATAATGTTGATTTAGCGGTTGAAGCTATCGAAACTTCAGCTCCAAATCAATGGAAAATCAATTTTGGTCTGAGAAATGCAAGCGGTTTTGAAATATTCCTGAAACATGTTAACATACATGTTAATGGTGAAGAAAAATATTCCGAAAAACCCCAAGAGGAACTAGAAACAGTTGAAGACGAGCCTATTTGGAAACAAAGTATTATTGTAGAATCAACAGGTTATCCAGAAATCACAAAAAGTTTTGATTATTATACTTTATATGATGTTACAGAGCATTCTATTATAGTATTTGAAAAAGAGAATGATCAAATTTATGTGTTAAAAACAAGCGCAACGAAATACTTTGACCCACAAGAAGTTGTAACCTACGCTGTTACTAATCTAGTTGCAACAATTGACATTGTAAACACAGGTACTGCAAACGTAGGCCGGATTGAAATCGAAGATACAATTCCAAGTTATGTTGAATTCCATCAAGTTTCTGCTGAAACCTCAGGTAATACAATTGAGGTGGATTTTGTTGAGAGATCAAAAGCTAAGCCAAAACCAGTCGTGGATGAAGAAAGAGAAATAGCAACTTTTGAAGCACTAGACCAAGAACCTGAATTAGCTCCAGAACCAGAAATAGAAAAAACACCAGAAGATATTACTACAGAACGCAAATACCACTACATCATTTCCGATTTAAACATAAACCCCGGACAAATTATGAAGATAAAAGCAATTGGTATTGCTAATAAACCAAGAGGCGTAGGTCCCCAATCAGCTGCTGTCGAAATCAAAGCATATGCAACAAAACCGACAAAACCACATGTAGCAATAGCTGAAATGGAAGGAAAAGAACCAGCTCTTATAATTGAGTTTAAGAAACGTTCGTACAAGTTAACATCAATCTTCACAAAGAAGGAAGAAGGGGATTTTGAAATAAAGATACCTATTACAAACAGTGGTGAAATGGCTCTAGAAAATGTGATTATTACACAACCTATTTTCAATGCTCAATACTCTAGTCATACTCCACCTACAGTGGATGTGAAAATTGAGGGTAGCAATGTAAAATGTCATATAAAGCGTATTAACACTGGAGAAACTGTTACTCTAACTCTACATATCAGAGCAGATGGTCCGGTAAGACAACAACAGGCAACGATTAGAATCGAAGATTAATTTTTTCTTCTTTTTTTATTATATTTATTTTAAAAATTATTAGTCGAACTAAAAATAGAAGAATAGTGTAATAACCTAAATCAATAAGAAAAGAGAATAAGGATGATTTACAACTTGTATAGATCTTTATACTTGTTTTCAATATATTTTACAAAGTAATTAATATTAAGAGGTTCACCTGTGACATTTTCAACCAAATCAAGACCATCATAAAAACCACCCTTTGAATGAATATTATCGGCAAGCCATTGACGAATAGGAGTAAAAGAACCAGTTTGTAGTCTATCTCGCCAGTTAGGTAATTCATCATTTAATTTAGCAGCGATTTGAGCAGATATTAAGTCACCGATGCCATAACCATAGAAGTAACCATAATATTGACTATACCAATGTAAATCCTGCATCACACCTAGTGTGTCATTTGGTACTTTTACACCTAAATATTCAAAGTATTTTTCATTCCAAATTTGAGGTAAGTCTTTGATTTCTATTTTTCCAGCAAATAAGTCTCTTTCTATTTCGAAACGGATAATTATATGTAAAATGTAGGTTACTTCATCTGCCTGAATTCTTATAAAACCAAGAGTAACGGCATTGAGTGCGAAATAGAATTGTTCCATATTAATATCGTTAAATGCCCCTTCAGTCACTTTCTGGAATCTAGGGTAATAATAATTCCAAAATTCTTTTGAACTAACTATAATATTTTCTAAAAATCTTGACTGGGATTCACCAAAGCTAGGGGAAGACGAAGTATAAATTGGTTGTCCGAACCATTCAAGTTTAGCTTGCAAGCCATTTAAAGCATGACCACATTCATGTGCCCCAGCTAGAAATGCAGATAGCACATTATCTTCATGATACTTCACTGTCACTCGTACATCGTTTAGACCACACCCAATAGTGAGAGGATGTTCTACTTCATCTATTCTTCCTGAAGCTTTTTCTGAATAGAAATCATATTCTAGGAAAGTTGCTAGGTCTTGTACCATTTTAACTTGCACTTTTCTAGGTACTTTTCTTGATAAAAACGACCTATCTGGTTGGTTTTCTGATTCTAGGCATTTCTTAATAAATGGAACTAAGAATACTTTTACCTCATCAAAGAGTTTCGTTAGTTTCTCAACACTAAATCCTTTATCTCTATGATCAATCAAAGCATCAAATGAATCATGCATGTTTTTTGATTTAGCATACAATTCAGCTGCTTGTACATTAAGTGCAAATAGTTTCTCCATATCAGGAAGTACCATTTGAAATTCTTTCTTCGCTTTCGCTTTTTTCCATATTTCTAGCGTTTTATTTGATTGAGTGGCCATTTGGCCTACTAGTTCACCAGGAAGTATTGTCTGACTATCATAAGATCTACGTATAAGTTCTACGTTACGCTTCTGAAGAGAGTCTAATGAATCAATCTTTTCACTTTGTACTAATAAATCTGCAAAGCTAGAATCAATCCACATTTTGTGTAATTTTTGACTAATATACTTGAATTGTTTTGCTCGATGTTCTACAGCTAATGGTGGCATGTAAGTATTCATATCCCAGTAAAGAACACCACTTATAGATCCAAAAAGTTGCATTTCTTGATATCTCTCTAATAGTTGTTCATATGCTGATTTCATTTAATCTCATTTTCAAACTTGCTTAGATATTCAAAAGGATTGTTCAAAGAAGTTGAAATCACAAAAACTTTGAAAATTAAAAAAAGAAAAAAAGGTTATTAACTTAGTTTTCAATGATATTCTAATTATGACATGAATTTTGTTCAAATTCTTTAGAAGTGCTTGGGGTACATCATGGGGACGTCACACCCCTCCTACGCCGCCCACTCTCTATTGCAAGGATGCTTACGGTTTGCTTTTGGGTTTTTGTTAGATGTAGACCCGAGGATCACCACGAAGTTGGTGCATATCTACAATCCTTCAAAGGATAATCTATACGACCCGATACAAACACCAAAAAAATGTACAAAAAACGTCTTATAACCTTATCAAACCTTATCATTTTGAAAAGGAAGGTGAAGGAGTCTTCTTGAATAAAGGTGGAGTGAGAATCTTTCTCAAAGTCTTGGAAAGTATATTTAATCAGAGAGTAAGATGTTATGAAGATTGTAGCATTATTACAAGATATCATTACTCATATAATTATACGATTAGAACTCTACAAACTTATAAATCATTTAGAAAATAAACAAACTTATAATAGTTTCAAAGTCTTGTGATAAGGTTAATTTCTACACAAACGTCGTGTCTGTAAACGACTTAGAATTTCCAAGTCGTGTGTTGCTTACGACTGGCTTAATTTAAGTCGTTCTTAACATGCGACAGTTTAGAGTAAATTACCTCTTGGGTACTTTAAATGATAAAATTGTCTTTTCTTTTCGTTTGATTTAAATTAGCAGTCGAAATTCTTTTTCGACTAATAAAAATACTAAAATTCTGTTTTTTCAAGACTCTTAGCTTAAATAATAGTACAACTTCTAGTTTATTAACATAAATAAAGTCGAATCATACTTTCGACATTAAGAACCTCTATTTATACTAGAGAATGCACCATGTCTAGAAATTCTTTTGACACTAGATATTCTATACTCAGAATCTGAAGTATTCTATCAAGAATCTGTGAAATTAGTTTGATTGCTTCCAACATATCAAGTATATCTATTTCAACAATCATTTTGCCCTTAAATCTTTTTTTTTCCTCATGTTTGAGTGTAAACTCAGGACACCTTATGGGATCAAGTTTTAAATTCACTTCTTTCCTAAGTTTTATAGGTAAAATAATCTTAAATTCTGAACTATATCTAGCTTTCAACATTGGATTCAATCTCAATTGAAAATTAGTATTAGAATTTCTAAACAATCTTCTCAAGTTTTTTTCTTTTTGAAATATGATATTTTTCAATCGTTTACTAAAACATAAGACAAATTTGTCTCGTATCACAAGAACAAGGCTTCAATAACTGCTAATAAAGTCTAAACACAGTGTTGTGCAGGTATTTGAAGATATTTCAGTTATTTGTGTTTTCTTTTTTTGTAAACAGCGGCTATTTGTGAAAATATAGTAAGGAAAACGATTGGAAACATGATTGGAAAAATGACTGTTGAACTAACTTCATTAGTATGCAGATTGTCAAAATAACTATAGGTTACATTCATAATACCTGAAGACATACTAATAATAGTTAGTAGCATTTCTCCAAGAGTTCCATCGACAACTGCAGAACCATACTCAATATATCTCCAGAGAGTATAATTACCATCTGGAAGGTAACTTAAACCCGTTTGATTAATATAAAACATCATAAAGTCATATTCAACTGTGATGTTAGGTTGATAGTAATACATTGTAAACATATCAAGACAAATTGATATTCGGTCAATTTCTAATGATTGATCAACTAATGTTGCGTTAAGATTAACTTTTGGATAACAATCTGCTACCTCAACAACAGTTTGATTTTTAGTATCTCTATTTAGGATTTCAACTTCTGTTTCAATACCAAATAAAGTAGTATTAGGTTTATAATAATCTGGTTCGGTAAGAACTGATACATCAATAATTTCAGATATCCTTGAAGCAATAACTGGCTTATCTCCACTAACTACTAATTCACTTGGAAAAACGATCATACATATTATTACTGATGTTATCAAGAATTTTCTCAGTAGTTTATTTCTCAATATTTTTTCCTCCTTTTTCTATTTTTAAGCTAATCTACCCTCCAT
This sequence comes from Candidatus Heimdallarchaeota archaeon, assembly GCA_023705985.1. GTDB lineage: Archaea > Asgardarchaeota > Heimdallarchaeia > Heimdallarchaeales > Heimdallarchaeaceae > 18H4-34. The sequence goes on from BPTO01000003.1 coordinate 10,526, forward strand.
ATAGGCTTTCCCATAAGCAGTGTATACATTTAGTTGTGAAATATGTAAGTGATTAAGATCACACTATCTCTATCTCTATAGTGGATGCATCAATTCTAGACTGAATTATTGAGAGATAAGCTGAATTATATTATATCTTCCAGATGTGTATAAATTCTACTTATAAACTACCCAAGTATTTAGCCTTTTTACCCAACATTTCTTCAATTCGTAATAATTGATTGTATTTTGCTGTACGTTCACCTCTTGCAGGAGCACCAGTTTTTATACGTTCCGCGCTTAATGCAACTGCCAAATCAGCAATGAAATCATCACAGGTTTCTCCTGAACGATGAGATATATTAATGCCCCAACCATCATCTTTTGCTAAGTTTGCTGCTTGAAGAGACTCTGTAAGTGTTCCTATCTGATTCACTTTTAATAGCAAGTAATTTGCAGCTTTTTGATCTATTGCCATTTGGATTCTTTTTGGATTTGTTACCGTTAAATCATCAGCAACAATTGATATCTCTGGCAACCTAGCTTTAAGTTTGGCAAAAGTTGTAAAATCGTTTTCATCAAATGGATCTTCTAAGCTTATTAGTGGGTATCTTTTTACCAAATCAACATAATAATCGACTAACTCTTCGCCAGTTAACTTCTTTCCATCTACCTCATAGAGATTATCGCTAAAGAATTCAGAGGCTGCAGCATCTAGTCCTATAGATATGTGTTTTCTTGACTCATATCCTGCACCTTCAATTGCTTCCATTAACATATTTAATGCTTCAGGAGCTGTATCTACTGGACTTCCAAAGCCACCTTCGTCGCCCAGATTTATTGCAGAGGGACCAAATTTCTTGAGGTTAACCTTTAAGACTTGATACACTTCACATGCTGCTCTTAATGCTTCTCTGAAGTTGGTAAAACCGTGAGGTAAAATCATGAATTCTTGAATTTTAAGATTTCCACCAGCATGTTTACCTCCATTTATAACATTCAACATTGGAACAGGTAAAGTGCAAGCTTCTTTATTCAAATATTCAAATATTGGAGTACCCAAACTATTTGCTGCAGCTTTACATACAGCAAGTGAAACACCCAACATCGCATTGGCTCCCAATCTAGATTTATTATCAGTTCCATCTATCTCAAGCATTAATTCGTCTATTTTCTCTTGTTCTGTCACTTCGTACCCGATAACTTTGGGGGCGATTAGCTCTTTGATATTCTTTACAGCTTTCAAAACACCTTTTCCAAGAAATCTATGATTTTTATCACGAAATTCCAACGCCTCATATTCACCTGTTGAAGCCCCAGAAGGCACCAATGCGCGTCCAAAGGCTCCATTTTCAGCATATAGATCAACTTCAACAGTTGGATTTCCTCTTGAATCTATTATTTCTCGTGGGATAATTTTAGTAATCTTTACCATACTAATCAAGTTTCTATGTGAAAAAAAGTTATTAAGGATTTTTGGGTTGAGTCTTAATCACTTTCTGTAAAATGTTCAAAACCTTTTTCTGGTAACACATAATCACTAAAAAGCGGATCAAGAATGATTACACCCTTTTGTTCTTCAGTAAATGATCCTAAATAATAAATATCCAATCCCAAGTCTTTCGCCTTTTTCTCAACATATGTTTTGTGCTTAAGAGACACAACAAAAAGTAATTCAAACTCCTCACCACCTTGAAATGCGAGTTTCAATGGGTTCAAACCTCTTTTTTCTGCAAATGCAGCCACTTCAGAATCAATTGGAACGTGATTAACTTTAATCCCTAGATTATTTAACGTGCTTAATGTTGAAAGACTTACGAAAAGACCATCAGAACTATCAATACAAGCTATAATTGGTGAACTGCTGAATAGTGGAAGATAAGATATCTTTGCTTCAGGTTGGTTGACAGATTTGTTACTCTTTTCAGCTAAACTAGGCGAGACAGATAAATCTTCTAATTGAATTTTAAAACCTAAAGAAGTCCAACCAAACAAACCAGTGCTATATACTAAATCACCGTTCTTTGCTCCTTTTCTAGATACTAAAGATTCTTTTTTGCTAAGTCCGAATGTAACAACATCAATAATAACATCACAGCTTTCATTCAAATCTCCACCGAGAAAAGACACGTTATACGTGGTGCATTGCTCTTTGACTCCTTCAAGTATTGCCATTGCTTCTTGAACACCCATGTTTGAGGGAAACCCAACACTTACTAGACATCCTAAAGGTTTTACTCCTTTTGCAACAATATCGCTTACAGACATAGTTACAGCTTTATTACCTATTTGTGCAGGTGACATACTAGGAAGAACATCTGTTTTCTTAACTAACATATCTACATTCAACACTAATATCTCTCCGGAAGGTAGAAGGAAAGCAGAAGCATCATCATCAAAGCCTAAAATATCATCATCAATCAAACTTGCAATTTTAGCCAAAAAAACCCTCTCTCCTATGTCTTTTATTCTTTTATTAAATTCAAAACTCATTTTAACCCTCAAACAAATCTGTTTCCAAGCTATTTTTGATTACAATACTCTTCTAATATATGTTACCCTTTCATAGTTCTAATGAATCACCCAAGAAGTAAGAAGGGAAGAAAATTATGCTACCCACCAAACATTCCTAGTATGTAGAAAAAGAACACAAACAAGCCTATAGGCACGGTGGCCGCTACGAAAGCATTTACCCATGCCATTTTTCCTGTGATTCTGAAACCAAAAGCTGTGTAAACTAACACAATTAACCATAAAGCTATCATTATGAATTTATAAGCTATGATTGCACCAGAGTTATTAAAGTCAATTAAGAAACTGAGTATTGCATTGAATGAAGTGGAAGTACCTAAACCGCCTGATGGACCCATCAAAGTAAAAAAGATACCTAAAAACTCCCCTATAACAACAGGGGCAATAGAGTATCCTACGATAGTACGGAGCTGTTTGGTTGAAAGATCTGAACCTAACATCGCAGCGAATTTGGCCATAAACCAGGTACCCATAGAATAGAGAAGTTTATAGACCAACCATATTGTAAACGGTAGAAACAGGATACTTAATAGGAACATGATAAAACCCAGTGAGATTTGGAACTTTCCAGGAGCACCTGGATCTATTATGAAAGCAAAATCAAATCCTGTTTTCACGACTAGCAGAACATAAAAACGTAATGACAGGAAGAGTGAGAATATGAGAATAAGTAAGTTTCCTCCTTTTGTTTCTGTTGCTACTCCCATCTCTGCTATTGTAGGAAAAGGATGACGGAAGAAGTTATAAACACGGATAAAAACCTCTTTTATCGAAGGTTTGTAGGCGAATTTCTTCATTTCATACTCTAACAAACCAAAACCACAAAATGGGCAGACAGAATATTCCAAAGGGACACTTTCAGAACAGCTGGGGCATTTTTGTGTGTTCTCACTCATATTTATTCAATTCCTATTACCAATTTGTAATTAATAATTGTTGTGGCTAGGAAACTAAAAGGAAAATGTCTACAAGAAACAAGAAGTTCCATGTTTCTATTTAAGTTTCTGGAATTTCTTCACCAAAATGGTAAGTACTGGAAGTGTTATTAGTATTAACTGAAAAGCTAAATGAGCTTCAACAGAAATAAGTTCAACCTCGAAAGTTGTTTCAGAGAGAACAAGGCTAAGAGAATAATTTCCAAAAGAAGTAGTCCCATTTAAAAACAAACCAGTTTCTGTATCATAATATAAATCTGAATATTGACCATAATAATTCTGAACATGGAAAATTTTTGCGTTAAATGTATGTTGTTTACCATTTATAACTAGACTCAAATCATTTTTATTCTCAATGGTAGTATTGGTTGAAACAACAGAGTTCTCTATTGATTCCCAATCGGAAAAATTTGCAAAGAAACCACCACTCCATGGATAAATACTGATAATTAAAGCACTTGCGAGATCAACATCTCTGACATTTTCAAAAGTATAATTTCCAAGCTGAATATTACCCACATAATCTGTATCAATGTCACCTAAGATTGTGTAAGAAATATTATCACCTACCGAAACAGACCAATCACCAAAATAAGTTCCTGGAGGCCAACTACCCCAAAAAGCATTGTTTGTTTCGCTTGATGCAACAATGTTATAAGTTACTGTGTCACCTATATTAATATCAAAAACGAAATAAGCTCTTGCGATCAAGGAAGAACTCGAAATCAATAGAACAAAGAGTATAGCTATTTTACAAGGAATATTGATAGATTTAAACATGTTAATTCCACCTTTCAGTTTTAAGATATTGTTGAAACCTGACTTTTGGGTTTAGTTTGGCGGGCGAGGCAGGACTCGAACCTGCGACCTCCAGATCCGAAGTCTGGTGCCTTATCCGAGCTAGACTACTCGCCCACTTCCTATTTGTCAATTTTATATCATTATTTTTATCTTTTCTGATGAATGAATATAACGTAAATAAAAATAGTTTATGAATCAAGCGTGTATTATGTTAACTTACCGAGGTAAACCGTTATCAATCCAACTGTTTATCAGACGCTCAAATTCACTCTTCTTCTTTATTGATTGTGTCTGATAAGAATATATCTGAGCCATCGCCAAACCGCCTAATTCAATGTAAGCTTCATCCATATCGCAAATAGCAGATACTCTAGCTTTGAAATTCTCGTTTGAATCAGCTTGGGCAACATAAGAAATAAAGAGTTTGAGAATTTTTTCAACCTTTGGGGATACTGCGCTTTCTTCTTCAACAGGTTTGATTCCAATGTCTACTTTCTTAGGGGGTTCCTTTTTCTTTAACTCGGGTTCTGGGTCGGGTTTGGATTCAGGTTCGGGGTCGGGTGTAGGAGCTTTAGGTATTTCTTCAGGTTCGGCAAATAGGTTTTCTTTAATTGTAGGTTGTGAGGATGGTGTGGAAACCTTATCTGGTTGAACGGTAGGAGATGTAGAAGGAGTTGAAATCTCAGTTTTGGAAGGGGGTGATGGTGGTTTTGAAGGTTGTACAAATCTTATTTGGTCTGGAGATATTGTTTCCTCTTTCTTTGCATCTGTACTTGGTGGTTCTTTAGTTTTCACCACCCTTGTTTTTTGAGCAGAAACTAAAAATTCACCTGGTATATCGAATACTAAATTCTTTGGTAACTCTTTACCTTTTGATATTATTTCTAGACCTTTTTCAATTTCATAACTTAAAGTTTGGAGTGGTTCATATTTTAGACCAAATTCTTTAACTTTTTCTTTCATTGTTTGACAAGCAGCTGTCATTAGCCCGATTTGCTTCTTATAATCTTGTACTTCAGTTTTCAGGCTCTTCTCATCAGAATACTCATTCTCTAAAACACCGACAGAATCCAAAAGAGCACTCATTTGCATTTTAAGTTCTTCACGTTCTCCATCATACAAATCTTGTTGTAGTTTACTGTCTTCAATTGCCTTATCTAACTGTATTTTTTCCTCTTGGAGCTTATCTTTTTCTTCTTGAAGTTCTTCAACTATTTTGGAAAGATGATCCAATTCCGAAGTTAATTCTTGCACTTTCTCATCAGATTGAACTTGAGATATTTTTTCTTGTAGTTTTTCAAATAACTTAATTCTTCGCATCGCTAGTTGAGGTGAAATATTCTCTTTCTTCATGAAGCTTAATATGTATTCCAAATCCATGAGTTGGATATTGTATTCAGCAAACAATTCTTCCAAGGTAGTTATTGGTTCAGCCATCACACTCTATCCATCTATTGTAGACTAAATTAATAAAGTTTAGTTTATTATTTAGTTTAGTTTCGTATCAATGTTTGACTGATAAACATACAAATCACTAAGAAAGGATTTTTCAATTAGGAAATGTTTTTTTATTCGCGTATACCTTTCTATAAAGGAGACGAAAATGGTAGAACTGAGAGGATTAATGGTAAACAGGTTAATCGTATTGATACAAATTTTTGCTTTTCCTGCTTATTTTTATGTGTGGTTTCTATTGGGACCGATGAAGGACTTGACACTTGACAAGTTCTTCTTTTGGACGGAAATAAATCCACTTTCAGGTACAGGTGAATTAGTTATTTTAAAAGTACTTTCGCCTCTCATTTTTGCTCTCCCGTTCACACTTTTCTCGATTGTTAAAGCTAACAGAATATCTGACACTTATGAATTAATGTGGCGAAGTTTAGGGAAAGTTAGAATTGATACTCGTCTTTTTTACTTTGTTAATGCTATATTCTGCTTGTTTTTCTTTATTTTACCATTTGGAGGACCCATATTAGCTGTTTTCGGAGCATTCTTCGCAGTAAAATTGCTTTTATACGCTTTTGGTATTAAGAAACATGTTCCGGCAATTCTTATTGTTATTCCAGGATTATTTTTAGCTGCAATCCCGTTAATGGTTACAATTGCGTTTTACAGCGAATATCAGTTAGTGATGGTGCCAATTCTTAGCAAGTGGTCAGATATTGCACCTATTTTCTATGGTGCTGTTTTATGTTTGGCTTGTGCTATAGCTATTGGAAACTTTTTCATCTTTCTTCGCGAAGGAGCATCACAAGTATCTTATACTAAACCAGTTCAACCACGAATAGCTCTATTCATTAAAGGGGGTCTACTTGGTGGAATTGTTCTTCTTTATGGTCTGGTATCTAAATGGGATCCAGCGCACACATCAATGTATATAATAAATATAGTTGCAGTAGTTTTAGGGGTCTTAGAAACGGTAATAAGGTGGAGAAAGAAATTCTCAAAAGCGAATAGTAATAATGGAGGATCATTTATGGTTGCCATCTTTATCGCAGTAAATTTCGTTGCTCGTTTCTGGGCAGGAGCTATTTCAATTATTATTGGTCTTTCAGGATTCCTTTTCTTTGCTCTCTTCCTATACGCGTATAAATCTGCTACCGACGAAACACTATTTGACAGATGAAATTTTGTTTCCCTATCCTATCCTATACATTATTTAAAATAATGGCAAAATAGCTGAATTTTCCTGCTAAAAAAAATCAAAACCACAATTCTTATAAGATGTGTGTTGAACTCCAAAACAACATCTCTGACTAATAGGAGTATTTAGAATGAGTGATGAATATTTTAACCCAGAAATAACTGAAAAAATCAAAGCAAAAACAGAAATCCAGATAAAACAAATTGAGAAAGAACAAAAAACAGCTATAGAGAGTATAACATCAGAAAATGAGAAGAAGATAAAAAAATTGAGCGAGAGTATAATTAAAGACGCTTCTGAAAACGCTGAATCAGAATTTCAAAAAGAGAAAGCAAAACAAAAATTAGAAATTAGACTAAAAAAAACGAAATTTCATGACAAGCTAGTTGAAGATCTTATTGAAGAATCTCTGAAAAAAATAGAAACCTTAACCAAGACTGAGAAATACTCCAAAAGTTTAGAGAAACTGATTTTTGATGCAGCTAGTACCCTAGAAGAGACAGAATTAATAATTTACTATCGTAAAGAAGATCAAAAACTTTTAACAAAAGATTTCTTGGCTGGGATTTCTAAAAAGCTTAAAAAAGATGCAAATATTGATACAAAATTTAGCTTAGCTGATAAGTTTATAAGTTGCAGAGGTGGTGTCATTTTGCAGATTTTAGATGGTAAAATAAGAATCGACAACACCTATGAAAGAAGACTGGAAAGGTATGATGCAGATATTAAAAGAGAACTCTCATTGATGTTAATAAAAGAATAAAGCTGATGTTTATGAATACAATAAGCAATAGGAAATCTATTTCGCTAGTTATGTTTTTAGTTATAGTGGTTACAAGCGTTGCGTATAATGTTAATGCTCTTCAAGATGAGTTGATAATTGTAATGGATGGCTCTATCTCTGAGACAGTTATCACACGAGGTTCTGTAGTGAATTTTTATGGTACAGTAACAAATTTAGGGAACGATTCTGTTGAAATTTTATCACTTAATGCAGATTTTATTCACTATGAAAATATCACCCAATACGATATAACTTACACAGTAGGACTAGATCTTGATCATAGAACAATTGGTCCAAAAGAGACATATACTGCAACATTGCAAGCAGAAATAACCAACTATGAAGCAATATACAATGTTTCAATATATTTTATCATTGGGAATCCTTACAATTCTACAGTAGGACCGGTTGCAAGAGACTTTTATTTGATTAATGATCTTGAGGTTAGAGTTCTTGCTAAAACCAGTTCATCAGGTGCAGTTCTTTTAATAGGTACCATTTTCGCGATAGGTATAGGTATAGTCGCACTTTATCTAATCTATGGGTGGCTTAAAGAAAGAAGGGCTACAAAGAAATACGCTTAAAAGTATTCTTTTTTTCTTTCTATCCTTCTAAATTGTTTTTGTGTATTTTCTTGCAAATATTAGAAAACCAGTGTGACCAATCATCCATGTTTTCGGACGTATCGCATTCTTCTTAAGTTGTATTTCTCTTTTTATTAGTTCTATTGCTGTTATATCACCAAAATTGAGCTGTTTAAGTTGCTCGAAAATCTTTTCAACTTGATTATAGGTTGGGAGAAATATAGACACTAAGCCACTAGGACGTAAAACATCATAAGCGTGATGTATCACTTCTATAGGATTACCCAAATCTAGAACCACTGCATCAACATTTTCCTCATTAAACCCTAAACTTGCATCTTTATGCTTTAATGTAACATAAGGCGTAAGATTAAGTTTCTCAATGTTTTTTGTTGCTGTTTTAAAGGCGTCTTCTCTTATTTCATAACTATAAACATGTCCTTCAGGTTTGACGTAAGTTGCTAAAATAGAAGTTAGTGCTCCACTACCCGTACCAGTTTCTACTACCTTGGAACCAGAAGAAATACCACCGTTCAATAATATTGCGCCAATATCTTTAGAGTAAAGTATTTGTGAACTGTGGGAGATATTTTTCAAATAGTCGCTTGGAAGAGGGTCGTAGATTGTTAAAGGGGTGGATTTATTGGTAAGGAGTCTTATGCCATAAGGTTTCCCAATTATTTCTTCATAGTCAAAATATCCCTTGTGACAATGGAATTGTTTTCCGCTTTTCACCTTGACGATCCAACGTTTTTTGTCATCTAACACAACGAGAACATTAGAACCTTCTTTAATTAAGTCATTGGAGTTTATCTCAATATCGGGCATGGTTTTCAGCAAATATAATAAAATGAAGGGATTTATATCTTATTTTGTTTGTGACACACGTTATTGTAAGAACATGTAAGATAAACTGGAATACTCACAAAACGAAGTGCCTATGAAAAAGAAAAAAGATCAGTATAATCACAATAATAAGTTTCAGAAAAATCAGATTGTTACCCCAGAATAAATCAATACGCAGATATTTGCTTTTAAATCGTAGACATTACTCCATTTTTTCTTATCTTTTTGGGAATAGAGAAAGTAAAGACATATATTAAAACAAGTTATGATAGAGCTTCAACACTGGTGAAAATATGACAGATAAGAAAACAGAATTCAATGTAACAAAGAAGATGTTAGCTTATGGACTAGTTGCACCAATTATATTCAGCATCATAGGTATGTTAATAGCATTTTTTGCCACAAAAGAATCACCAACTCAAATAAAAGCAATTGCAATAATCGCAGGAACATGCGCAGGATTATTTCTATCCATTACAGGACTATTCATCATCCAGAAAATAATAAATAAAAAGATTGGAAAAAAGAAAAAATATAACACATAAATAAACAAATAGTACTTCCTTTATTAGTTAAACTTTTTAAGAATTAAAAATCTGATATTTATGGAATATATCCTTCCTTTCACGAAGAATGATGTTTTGAATGTTTTTAGAAAAACAAAAGCACTCCTAATTGATTTTGATGGCACGCTTGTTGATTATAAAAAAGCTGCAGATAAAGCACTTGAACGATTATTTCAAATGCATAAATTACCTAATGAGGTACTGAAGGCAGGAAAAAAAGATTACGAAAAAATAAACACTAGCCTTTGGAGAGAGTTTGAGAAAAAAACGTTAACATTAGAAGAAGTTAGGATTCTGAGATTTGAGAAAATGAAGGAAATATATGCCCTTGAAGATAGTCCTAAAGAAGTAGATGAAGAATACCTTAGTTATCTGATAGAAAATACTACACTCGATCCGAAGTCACTAAGTTTGTTGAAAAAAGCAAAAAATAGAGGAATTGAACTTTTTATAGTGTCTAATGGCATTCATTATGTTCAAGAACAACGAATCAAAAAAACGGATTTATTAGAAGTAGTAGATGGATATGTAACAAGTGAACAAGTGGGAAAATCAAAACCTCACAAACAAATCTTTATTCACGCACTAGACAAATTACAAGTAACAAAAGAACAAGCCTTCATGATTGGAGATTCATATGAGGCAGACATCGTGGGATCTTATAATGTAGGAATAAAATCATGTCTAATTAAGAAAAGTAGAGAAATGCCAAGATGGATTGAAGATAAAAAGCCAATAATAGTATCAAATAATTTTAATGAGTTCATGTATTTTTACTTAAAAATGCAAGAATAAAGCAACAATGTGTTTTTCAGTCTATGCAGATCAAATCTAAAAAACACTAAAAATGTAATGTCAAATCAGAAATTTTAAAAGACTCATGTTTAAGTTGGTCATGGTACAGTAAATTGTACGATTAGAAGTTAATTTGAGGTTTTTGTATGTCTTCAGATCGAATCAGAGTACTTATAATGGGAGCTGCTGGAAGGGATTTTCACAATTTTAATACTTTATATCGTGATAATCCAAAATACGAAATAGTTGCCTTTACAGCAACACAAATTCCTGACATTGTGGATAGAAAATATCCAACAGAACTATCTGGTGATCTCTACCCCAATGGAATACCAATTTATGATGAAGCAGATTTATGTCACTTGATTAAAAAACTCAATGTTGATGAAGTAGTCTTTAGTTATAGTGATGTTACAAATAATTATGTCATGGCCAAGGGAGCATTAGTTAATGCTATTGGTGCACGATTTTCCATGCTTGGTACAAAGGATACACAAGTAAAGACGGACAAACCATTAATTTCTGTTTGCGCTGTTAGAACCGGTTGTGGTAAATCTCAGACTAGTAGAAAAATTGTTGACACGTTAAGAAAAGCTGGCAAGAAGATTGTTGCTATTAGGCATCCTATGCCTTATGGTGACCTTGCTAAGCAAGCTGTTCAAAGATTCGCAACTTATGAGGATTTGGATAAACACGAAACCACCATCGAAGAACGTGAAGAATATGAGCCATATATAGATCGAGGTCTTGTTATCTATGCTGGTGTCGACTATGAAGCTATTTTACGTGAAGCAGAAAAAGAAGCAGACATTATCCTTTTTGACGGCGGTAATAACGATTTCCCCTTTTACACATCCGATAAGCACTTGAACATTGTAGTTGCAGATCCACACAGAGTAGGTCATGAAAAGGAATACTATCCAGGAACCATCAACGTTAATCTTGCTGATGTTATCATAGTCAACAAAGTTGTTACTGCAGATTATGAAGATATCCTTGAAATAGAAGAGAACCTTCGTGAAATTAATTCTGATGCTATAATTGTCGAAGCAGCTTCACCTATCTTTGTCGATAAACCAGAACTCGTAAAAGGAAAACGTGTTCTAGTTATTGAAGATGGTCCAACATTAACACACGGTGAAATGGCTTTTGGAGCTGGAATAGTTGCAGCTATGCGTTTTGGAGCAGGAGAGATAATCGATCCTCGTCCATGGCTAGTTGGATCAATGGCAGATACATTTGAAAAATATCCAGAAATAGGTGTATTATTACCAGCGATGGGTTATTTCGATCAACAACTCAAGGATATGGAAGAGACCATCAACGCTGTTGACTGTGATGTTGTTGTTTCAGCTACACCAATCGACATTACCCGCTTAGTTAAGGTCAACAAACCTATTGTTCGTGTTAAATACGAGCTTGACGAAATCGGTTATCCTACCTTAGAGGACATCTTGAAAGAGAAAGGATTTCTTTAATCTTTTTTTTATTTTTGTTTTTAATAACTATTTTATTAACTTGTACACCTAGATTATTACTATGGATTTATAATCTAGAATAGAGATAGAAATTCAGAACCTTCACGAAATAGATTTTCTCTTCCCTTATGAAGTTTCAAAAGATATTAAAACTAATTTCTATCTTTCCCAAATATGAGTAGAATTTTTCTGGAGACGGAGAAGAAATCATGTAAAGCGGGTCGATCCTAAAATCCCTTTTGTATTTGTACATAATTCACAAACAATCTTAGAGATTGGCATGACTTATCTTCAGCATATGGTTTATCTCCAAATTGATATTCTAATAAAATTACATTTAGTCTTTTGGAAAAGGTTCTTTTGTTTCGATATTATTCCAATGAGAAACTAGTTGCCTTTTTTCTGTATGTGATAACTGTTTAATCTTGTATTCTAAACGTGAAGCTTCACTCCTGTTTGTGCAAATCCATGTAGCTAAGAGTCTGTTTACTCCCTTTTTCACCACATATTTCGAACCCTTTCCTTTTCTATGTTCAGAGATTCTGCGCTCTACATCTGTAGTTATTCCAGTATAGATTGTGTTATTGCTACATTCCAAGAGATAAACAAAGAAATTTTTCTTGTTTGAACATATTCGAACGATATTGCCACAATTCTTACATTGAAAGGAGGCTTGATGATTTTCATACTTTTTCCCGCAAAAATAACACAGTTCCACTTTTACATCTTCCATTGATTCATTTTGTGTTTACACTTGTTTATTTCTGTTTTTATTTGAAATAGTAGTAGAAATGAATTAAGAAAACTAGTAGAAAAATACTTGACGTGGTTGTATCTGATTCCACAGAGTTGGTCACTAAAGCGCTATATTCAAAAGATAAATTTGTATATTAATTAAGAAAAGCTACTGTTTTCAAGAATCAAACAAATAGTGACAAATAATTGTCAGAACATGAGAAGCTAGGTAGTTGAGTTGCCCCAAACTTATCTGAAGAGCGCCAATCTTATACATTACACTTTCTTGTTCAGGAGTCAAATCATGTTGACTTCCCAAAACAAAACAAAGTGAATCACTTCTAGATAGCTCTTTTTTCACATCTAAGAATGGCAACCCATTTGGTGTCAAATAATAAATGATTGAATTAGCAGAGGTACGGAGTAATAATTCTTCAAAACTAATTTTTTGTGTTTCACAGTTAAAAACTTCAGGAGAAGAAAGAAGGTGTATCATAAGGTGAGTAGCTTCAAACTCGTCATCAATTTTTTCAGATAAATTGTGTAAAGGAATAATAATCGCTTTCTCTTCCTGAGGATGCGATAAGTAAAAAACAAGTTTCAAATCATATTTCAATCGTGACTGCCATCTATGAAGACTAAGAAGACAACGAGCAAGAACATCAACACGTTCCTTACCAGATACAACGGTTCTAATTTTCTTTGAAGAATCCAAACGAACGGTTCGTGTCGGAATTATAAAAATTAATTGTGGAGGCAAAATAATTCCCCAAAAGAGGATAAATATAGGAAAAAAAAATTATCTTTCTTTTCCTTTTCTATCAGTCTTTTTCCTGATATGGATCCTATGTCTGTGTATGGCACAAGAAACACAATAATAAGCAATCTTACTTACTCGAGGGATAATAGCTCCTTCATCTCGAAGCTCTTTTGCCAATCGATAATCTACAGCGCTTGTATAAACTGTAAACTTTTTAGCTTTATCCTGTGCAACAAGTTGACCACAGGAGTGACATTGTACAAGTTTAGATCGACCTCTCTTACCACCGGACCTACCGCCCGACTTTCTTTTTTTAGGCACGCTTAAATCACCATCATAATAATAACCTAACATCTCTTTAAAATTTAACTTTTAAATCTGTTGAAAAATGAGCACCAAGTTTGTCCAAGTTGTCCAAGTTTATGGAAACAGCTAGTCACCCCCAAAAGTATCAAAATCATTTTTCATTTGTAAAAAACAGCTGATGTGTAAAATAACATGACTAAAACAGTTAATTTCGAAATAATCTTTGTTATTTAGTCTATTATTCGTCAGAAAATAGTTTTTGGAACATTTGTTTAAAATATTCTTTTGCTTCTACTAGTAGTTTATCTCCAATCTCAGTTATCTCATAATATTTTCTATCTATTCTTTCCGTACCACTCCTCATCTCAGCTTTCCTGACAATTCCTTCCCTTTCTAAAAGATAAAGAACTTTATAGTTAGTAACTGTTGCTGGAGAGAAACCAAACTTTTTACTCATCTCATTTTTTAATTCATAAGCATATTTAGGTGATTCTTTTAGCAGTTTTAGAACCCAAATCCATAGTAAGTCAATTGTTACATTCTTTTTAAGTCTTTGAAACGCTTTTAAATCTTTTATTTCCTTATATTCTACATTATCTTCTGAATAGGACATTGTATGTTTATTGCAACTCAGTTACTTTAAAAATTTTGCATAAAAAATGAAAAATTAAAATGCGAAAAAGGGATTTATTTGAGTGGAACATAAAGTGAAGATCTTGTTGCACCAATACCAGGTGATCCGTGTCGTACAACCTTTGTACAGGGAGAAAATTCTCCAAGTATATGGCCTATCATCTGCGGTTTGATTTCTACTGTAATGAAATCTTTTCCATTATAAATGCCAACTGTAGCTCCCACCATTTCAGGAAGTATGGGCATATCTCTTATATGGGTTCTAACGGTTACTTGTTCTCCCCTTTCAATTGCTTCTACAGACACCCTTATGTTTTCTAATAATTTCTTTCTACGAGTTGTCCAGAATTCTTGACGAGATAAGCTTCTCCTTCTTCTAGAGGGAAGTAATTCAAGGATCTCATCCATGGATTTTTGTTTGAGTTCATCCAATGTAAATCCTCTATATTTAAATTTCCTAGCTGACACGTATATCTCCGATTTACTACGTTTTAGCTCTCATTTTAAACCTTTTGATTTTTGTGAGCATAATGAAATTAGGAACACACATGTGAATAATTCAAAAAGATAATACAAATTTATTAAGAATCCACCCAATCAGTACTAGAAAAAGAGCAAGAAAGATAGGAATGGGTAAGCCTGGAAATTTTTGAAATTTTAACAGAAAATGTTCTGTTATCTTTACACCTGTTAAAATACCTATACCTGCAGCAAATCCCAAAATGGAATTAAAATATGTTACTGAAAAAACTACCAATGCTGAGTAAAAGATTAAATCCCCAATTCCTATCCTCATTTCAAAAATTCCTATTTTTTTAGAATGTTTAGAAAGGGACGATTTTTCTTCTTGTTTAAAGATTGAAGAAATGGGTCCTTTAAAGACGGAATATATGTCAAATAATGAGATAATAATTATAAGAGTGAGAAAAGTGCCCATAGGTAAAATTACTCCCATCATAGTTCCAATTATAATACTCACTAAAAGGATTATAACATTCTTAACAATTTGATTACCCTTACCAAAAACTATTGTTATTAATGCAGTAGCAGCCACAATTATTCCTAACAGTATCCCAATAATTTCTACTACTAAATATTCTTCAAAAAACATATTGTTTAGAAAATAACTGTGTAACCAAGAAAAAACTACTATCGAAAAAAATATCCCCAAAGAATAAAAAACTTGAATAATTTTTATTAGTTTTTTTCGCATGATGAAAACTATTGCAAAACCGCCTAAAATAGCCATTAAAGCAAGAAAAAGCCCTTCTAAGGTTTGGGTTCCATAACCACCTTCTCCTTCTGTAAAGAATGTTACAGTATAATTAATTTGAGAATATAACCACCCTATTAAACCGCTGATTATTAGTATAGTAGTAATCGGAATGAAAATGGTTTTTTCAACTCTATAAGTTAATGAAAGGAAATTCATAGATCCAAAACTCCAGTTGTTTCACTCGTAATATGTGTTTTTCAAACTCATTTTTATATTTCAACTAGTATATGCAAGTTTTATTTTTCCACCATTTTGAACATAATAGGCACTTATTCCAACTTCGGAATAGTACCATGTTTGTGATACTTGTTTAAAATAATGAAAAGACCAGTAGTTTGGCAGTTGTTCTTTGTACCCATTCACTCCTCGAATATAAGAACCAAATGTATAATTAACTATATCTAAATCAGCAATTTTCATAAAAACCTGTAAAGCAGTGCTACCGTTTGAAATAGTAACATTGTGTTCTTCATAATTATCTATCCTTAAACTTCCGTAATCAATTATTGCCGTAATCACAATATTCCCCCCTACATATTGAGGTTTGGTCTGTTTAACGATATAAAAACCAAGACCACATCCAAGAACAACTAGTAAAATAATGCTTAAACCCAAGAAAAAATATTTTGTGCGTTTCATTTTTTATTTTCCTCACATGCTGTTTCAATGTTTCCAGAAGATTCTGATGCATCACTAATAAGGAAAAACTTAACGCCTTTATACTTGAATGCCGATTCTATCCGGTTTATCATTGATTTAATCATACTAAATAAAACAAAGTTCCCTACAATGTGGGTTACTGTAAAAGGTATCCCAAAGATAAGAACTGTTAGTAAATGATTCCAAGTTATTTGTTCTTGAATTATTACCAATTGTCCAAATATAGTTGTTAAAATATCATAAAAACAAGCAAATAATGCACCAAAGACTCCTAGTTCCCAGAAAGACAACTTTAGAAACACTTGTCTCATAGTCCCGCCTAAAAGAGCAAGTATTCCATAACATAATAGTTTTACAGGTATTAACAAACCAGCAGAACCAAAAATCGGTGTAACTATTAGCTCATAAACAAGTGAGAGCATCATTGCTGAAATTATACCATAACGAAATCCAAGGAGTAAAGCTATTAAGAAAATAGTTACAGATATGAATTCAAAGTTTGGTACAAATATCACGAAAGATGATAAAACTATTCCTAAACTAGCTAATGAAGCCGATATAGACATTTTTAATATTGTAGTAATTCGCTCACTTTCTGGATTAGGAACCTTATTAGATATGCTCATTATGTCACTTATATTCTCTTTCACACAAAACACAAAAGTTTTTCCATTAGTCTTTCTAAGAAGTATAAAAGTATTTCAGTTCAAAATTGATTCATTTTCTCACAGCTGGTGTAGAAGATAAAACACTCTTTGAAACGTATATAGGGGCGTCAGCTATTATAGCAAGTAAAGTTGCGTGACTTGGAACTACTTGGAAATGTTGAACTTCTGAAAAACCTTCCAAACGAATCGTCACGGTAGCTTGATATGTAGTTGAGTATGGTACAACAGAATCAATGACAACTTTTTCAACAATTAACACCTCCGGAATAAGTTCAGCTATTGTAAGTCGAGAATCATTACTTTCCAAATTATTAAGTCTACTAGTAATTTCAATTGCAATAGAAACAGGTATGTTAGCCATAAGAAAATTTTCACCATTTTCAAGTTCAAAGCTTAAAAGCGGTATTTCTGTGAATCTTCCTTTTTTACTCTCTTCTTCTGAAGCAAAAACATCAGGACTCGCAGTTAAAACTTCAATTTGTATAGCCCTATAAACTTCTTCATCCTCAGAAAAAGGTTCCATGATTTATTGAAAGCTTTCAGTTAAAAAAAGTTTGAGTTAGGGACGAAACACTTAACTTCCCGACAAGAAGTTGATACAAGAAGAGAAAAAGAACAAAGGCAAAAAATAAATAAATAAAAATATACATAATTATTGCAACTTAACTTTACACATTTCAAAGAAATGGGATTAATTATGTCAGAAAAGGAAAAACCACCCCAAGATACTACACAAAAAAACCACCCCAATGACATTATAGAAGAAGAATATGAAGGACGAGATTGGTGGAAATTCTTCATGGTTATTGCTTTTGCTTTTGTTATAGTTATAGGCTATTATATAATCAAAGGTATATTCTCTTGAAATCGTTTTTTCAGTTGAACTAAAACAATTTAAGTGTCTATAATTTTTGTGTTTTAGTTAAATGGCAAACATTTTCATTTCAGTCAATAACCTAAAGCACACATTTACTTCAAAAGTCGAAAATCTCACCGTATTACGTGGAGTTAGTTTTCAAATTGAAAAAGGAGAAATTGTTTGTCTCCTTGGACGCTCTGGATCTGGAAAAACAACAACTCTAAATCTACTTGCTGGACTTAATAAACCAACTGGAGGTGAAATTATAGTTAATGGTGAGAATATTACTCAATGGTCAACAGAAAAATTACATACTTTCAGGTTGAAAACAACAGGTGTAATTTTCCAAGAATTTCATCTTTTAGAACATTTAACAGCGATAGAGAATGTCATGACTCCCATGATATTAGCCAATGAAAAAGAAGAAGTTGCAAAAGAAAGAGCCTTAGAACTTCTAAAGGCAGTGGGATTAGGTGATAAAACAATGAATTACCCTGATGAACTAAGTACTGGTCAAAAACAAAGAATTTCAGTTGCTAGAGCTATAGCTAATAATCCCTCCTTAATTATTGCTGATGAACCCACAGGGACCTTAGATAGCAAAACAGGAGATGGAATCATGAAATTATTATTGAGATTGATAAAGAAATATGATATGACCATGTTTTATACAACTCACGATCCCTACATTACGAAACTTGCAAATAGGATACTAATCTTGCAACAAGGCAAGGTCTTTGAGGAAAAAGAAGTTGACCCCACAAATTTTGATTATGATAATTTTGAACAATTGTATCAACCTAAAGGTGATAAGGCTTGAACGATATTGACAAACTAAAAGATACAGCTGGCAAATCTAATTTTTACAACAAATTTCTTTATTCTACATTATTTAATTTACGGTTGATCTTAAAAAATCTAAAACACAGAAAAAGGAGTGCTATTATTACAGCTCTAGGTTTAATTTTCTCTTTAACTATACTTTTCTCCAGTTCAATATGGGTTCACACATCACAAAATATAATCGCTGATGATTATATAGAAACATTGGACTATGAGATGTATATTAACACATTTCTCCCAAATGCAATGAATGAAGTTTATGATTATCTATCTGACGATTCTGTAGTCAGACAGGTAGATTGGCAATATGTAACATATGCTTTATTCAACTTTGAAAACAAAGAGCAAAACTACAGAGTTTTTCCCGAATCCGAACAAGATAATCTGGAAGATCCAATATCACTCACTAATGCAATTGTTGTTCCCACAAGAGCTATTGAAAGAATAAAATTAAATTTGGAAATAGAGGGTAACGCTAGTCTTAACTCTGGAGAAATAATGGTAAGTTATTCTGAAGCTAAGGAACTAGAAAGAACATATAAGAAAAACATAGCTCCTGGAGAAATAATTACTGTTGCAATAACTCGACGCATACCAAACACTGATATTGGTGAAGACGAGCTAAGATTTTTTGACATAGATGAAACAACATATTACAATTACACAATATCTGGGATATTCAAATATACTGGGACAGACGGGATTATTGACAAATTAATAGGTGCGAAAGGAGCAGGAAACATAGTTGATTCTGTTCTATTTCCAATGGAAGACTTAACTTACGAAGATTTGTATATTTTTGAAACCAACGGTCTACTACCTAAATTACTTGTAAAAACTAATGCAGAAAAATTACGAACAGGTAATATTGAAACAATGCCCGATAACTTACTTGCTCTCAAAGAAAGAATTGAAATAAATTATTATCATACATTTTGTAGAATCTTAAAACATGAAATCGAAACAATGGCCAATGAATATAAGAGAACTTTTAGTTCTGCGGCATTATTTATTCCAGCGATAGCTGCTACATTAATATTAACAGTACTAGCTACACAGATGACAATAAAACGAAGAGGAAAAGAAATAGCTTTGTTAAGGTCCCGAGGTGCAAGCAGTGTTCAAATAATTGGAGTTTTTTTTAGTGAGTACTCCATTATCGGAATTTTTTCATTGTTGGTGAGCTTTGGGTTATCAATCTTTACAGCTGCAGCGTTTCCATTGATTGCAGGAGGAGAATCAATAACAGCCTATAATTTATCTAGATTTATGCAGTATTTAGACATTTCAGCATATGAAATTGAAATATTTTCAGTTATCGTTTTAGGGATATATCTTGGTGTCACATTTGTAAATATAGTTTCATTTGTAAAAAAAGATGTACAAGAAGGTCTTTTGATTACACGCAAAGGTCAAAGAATATTGAGTCTTGGAGTAAATATTGCTGTTTTCGTCCTTGTGTTTGTTGGTTTTATTCTACTTTTACTTGAATTCCGCAAAGTGTTTGATCCTTTTGACACTTATGGATTTGACTCTATCGAAAGGAGCTCCATGGTACTTCTAGCATTTATGGGAGCAATCTTTTTCATTTGTTATTACATATCAATGGGAATTGTGTTACTTTTACAAAAAACACCTAAAATTTATAGACTAATCTTTAAAAATGGTGGTTTCTTCATCTACCATAATGTTAAGAGAAAAACCAAAACTCTTACAGAATTAGCTTTCTTTTTAATTTTAATCATTAGTTTATTGACGTTTCTTATCTCAATTCGTTCCATAACTGAAACAAATATTGAACTTGAAAATAATTATAGAAACGGATCAGATATTAGAGTTCAGACAACAGTACCAATTAACATATCAGAATATAATGAGAGATTTAGCAAGATAGAAGGAATTAAAGATTCTTTAGGATTCTATTCTCTTAGAGCAACAATAGGAACCCAAGATGTAGAAGTTTTTGGGGTTGACCCCTTGAAATATTTGAGTGTTGGAAATTGGATAGATCATAGTTTTCAGAATACAACAGCGGAAGAAGCTTTAACAGCTTTAGAAGAGACTCTAGATGGGCTAATATTAAGCGATTATACAGCCAGTAGATTGAGATTATCAGTTGGTCGACATATGTTTATTACAGATTTTAAAAGTGGACCATTTTCCCATCAGTTCCAAATTACAGGAATAATAAGTTCTGCTCCAGGTTTGGGAGTAGCACATGGTAATGACCCAAAAATGGTAAAAAGTGCTGATGAATATGTATTAGTAAACCAAGAAATCTTACAAGCAATAGGAGTAGAGAACGGGTCTTTATTTTTGTTATCTGTTGGAGAAAATGTAGATATAAATCAAATCAAAGAACAAGTCCAAAGTATTAGTCCTTTATTAATTGTTAACCCTGAGAAAATTAACCCAAATTACATTGGCTATTTTATAACAAAATATATTCCCCATGTATCAGTTATCTTACTGTTGGGGATAATTGTTATAAGTTTTGTAGCAATAGTTTATATTTTTATATCAACAGAATTTATTCTTAATCAAAGAAGGAAAGAACATGCAGTACTCCTTGCTTTAGGTGGAAAACAAACTAAAATAAGGGGGCTTGTTATAGGGGAAATTCTCGTTTTTGTTGTATCAACTATACTCATAGGCGTACCAGTAGGGTTTCTTACTGCACTTAGCTCTCTGAGTTTCATAAAACCATTACTAATTCCAAGAGAAATAGTACCAATCGTATTTAATCCTGGAATTTTGATGCTTTTAGTTGTCATTTTATCATTGGCCTTAGCAGCTTTAATAACAATAATACCCTTAATTAAAAAACAGACTAAATTTGAAATTGTTCATGAACTTCGCATCACAGAGTAATGGAGATAATTTCTTCATTTATTTTTTATTCCTTGAAAACGGCTTTTATGCGAGAATAAACTCTCCTCTTGCCATTTCTAAGACTTGATCAACCATATATTCTTCAGAGTCTTTCCACGAATGTTCCATAAAGGAGTAATTGTTGGGATTAAAGGGTTTTACTGCCGCTTCATGTGGATCACGCATCATTATTTGTAAATCAGGGAAGAGAGACCAAAGGATGTTAATCAATCCTAGTTTATCCTTTGGAGGTAACAATATTTTCCACAGAAAACCTCTTTCTGTATTTCTAAAATCAGATTTAAATGGTAAGTCCAAATTATGCATTAGATAGATTATTTTTGCCATTGCTCTTGGGCTGCATATTGCTTTGAAAACAAAATCGTCCTCAAGACCAAAAAAGCTACGATCAAAGTCAACCATATATTTTCGAATTACGTATTCATTCAGAAATTTGACTCTTCGCGAGAAGTTGTAAGGGGGTAGACCAATTTTCTTTGCGAGAAGTATGTGCTTTTGCACCGGATTAGAAACCAATTCACGAAGGAGTTCAAAGTCATGGAAAAGCATATGTTTTAGAACGTTTTTAGGTTTTTCACTAGAAACTTGTTGGAAATAATCAAATTGTGGAATGTAGTCAACCATATCTATATTTTTTTCCCACATATGCCACCCAAATGTCCAATTCCCAGAATTTTGATCCCAATACGTAAGATCGGTGTGCGTTTTTATTCCTCGACCGATAGTACTTGAAGGAATAATTTCTGCAATCAAATTTGCATCACTCAAATAATCAAGGAGAGACATGAATCTATTCAGAGAGTTAAGGGGAAGATGAACTTTGACATATATCCCTGAAATTGAACCATAACACCTAGATCTACTAACAAGATAGGGAAAGAAGTCAATAATTCTTTCAACCAAGCGAAGCTTATCGACTGATTGAACCCTAAGAAGAAACATATGACTTTCAAGACCAATTGCTTCCGGATAATATTCTCCATAAAAATTCTTAATAATATTTTTAGCTAAAAGACCCTCTATTTTCTTTTTTACAGTAGGCGGAGAAAGACCTACTAAAGTAGCTAGTTTATTATAGGGCAGTATAGGATCACGAAAAAGTTCTTTCAGAATCAGATATTCTGCGTTTGATAGGGTCAAATTAGCTCACAAATATGTTTAAAATACGGTTAAAAAAGATTTGGAAAGAAAAAAAGAGGAGAGATAGTAATTATTTTCTTCTCTTCTTCATTAAAAATACGAGTGTCACAAGGGCAAACGGAGTGATAAAGAGCCAAGAATATGGAGTTTCTGTAGTTTCAGTGCCTGTTGTTTCAACTGTTCCAATTGTTTGAGTTGTTACCACTGGAGCTTCATAACCATATAGGATATAAACATCAAAATCAATCTCAAAACCCGATTGTTCTCCTTTAGATTTAAGTACCAGATCTAAAGCATCAAATAGACCAGTCTTAGCATTAACAGATATTGTAATGTTTACCGTCATCTCATTTATAATATCAGGAATCATTGCGCCTAGATCATCTATTGGAAAATCTGAGGGTTGGCCATTCAAGCCTCCTATAAGTTCTTCTAATAACGAATCATTAAAGTTAGATGTGTAAATATCGGTTTTAAGTTTCAAATAATCTTCATCAAGAAGAGAATAAACATTAACAACCGTATCATCTCCAAATTCAGTCAAATTAACAAAATCTTCAGATCCTATCATAATTGAAGTCTGGTTTACTATAGTTCCGATTTCTAATAAATAATTGGAACTTGTTCCTATTGCTAACGGCATAGCAATTGGAAGACCTAGAGGCATAGTAATGTTCCCTAATTCTGTTTCCGTTTCTTCAAAAAGAGTTGAAACCCCTGATTCCATAAGACCTGATGAGTTATAGATATCATATGTGTATCCAGTGTCGTTAAAGCTAGTGAATTCAACACCAAAAGTAACATTATTCTTTAACATAAATGATATGTCAGTTGGTGAACCAAACTTGAATGCTTTCAATGTAAACTCATATCTTTCATTGATCTCAACACCCCATGTTGTAGCTGCTAAGCTTGGGCTAACCATCATTCCAACCAATATCCCAGTGAATAGAAAACTTGCGATTAAAACTTTTCTTTTCATTTTAGTTTTTCACCAATTAAATTGTATCATTCAAAATCTTATATACCTATGCTTATAGCAGAAAATTTTCTAGTTAATAATTTGTCTTTTTGAGTTTTTTTGCAAGTTCAACAATTTTTTCCGCTATTCTTTCGTTTGTTACCAATATTTTAGCAATATCTTCGATTTTTGCTTCAGTGATTTCTTCCACATTCTTATAATTGGTAAATAATATTCGCGTTTTTTGCTTTCCAATCCCCTTAATAGATTCAAAGATTGATTCCTGCATAGTTGTTTTTCTTAAATATCTGTGGTAACTAATTGCGAATCTGTGAGATTCATCTCTTACTCTTTGCATCAATTTAAGAATGGGAGATGTTTTGGGAAGAATTATGGGGTTATTATCCCATTCAACAAAAATTTCTTCATGTTTTTTTGCAATACTTACAACAGGAAAGGGTAAATCGTAATCTACCATTACTTTTCGTGCAACATTCAATTGTCCTTTTCCACCATCTACCACGATGAGATCAGGAGACGGATCAGATTCTAATTGAGGAGAACGATATTTTCTAGTAATCACTTCTTTCATCATAGCATAATCATTAGATTTGGAATAGGGATGTTTTATCCTGAATCTTCTGTAGAATTTTTTTTCTGGAACACCATTAACAAAAGTAACACATGATCCAACAGACAAACGCCCCATCAAAGTAGATACATCAATCCCATGTATTATTTCAGGTTTTTTTGGCAAACGTAGGAGTTCTTGCATTTCCATCAGAGTCTTGACTGAATCTTCCTTGTATTTTTCGTCTCTCATATATTTCAGGAGTTCAGTTTTTGCATTTTTCCTTGCAATTTCAACTAAATCTTCTGATTTTTCATCGGTTGGAGTAGAGAAATCTATTTTTTCATCATTCACAAACTGCTCCACCATATTTTTACTTATTAGTAATTTAGTTTTTGGACGCTCAATACCATATATAAGAGAGAATATTTCTCTCATTGTAGTTGGAGATATTTCTTCTTTTGTGTGTGTATAAATTTGTAAATGATTAATTCGGTGAGCACGAAATTCCAGTTTACAAAAAACAATAATATTCTCATCTTCTTCAAAAGCTAAGATATCAACATCACGCGCTTCTGATCTTGTATCTTTCTGGAAAAACAGAGACGATTGAATAGTTGCAATAAGATTTCTAACTTCTGAAGCTTTCTCAAAATTTTCTTGCTCAGCAGCTTCCCACATTTCTTTTTCAAGACTATCAAAAAGATCTGCAACATCCCCTTTAAGAAAAGATATAGCATTACGAACGTGTTTTTTGTATTGTCCTACTGAAATATCGTTCATACAGGGAGCTAAACATCGTCCAATTCTGGCACGCATGCACCTAACAGTAGTTTTCCTTTCTCGCATCCTTTCAACATTTTTTCCGCAATTACAAATAGGAAAAAGTTTCAAGACCAGCTTAACAGTTTTACGAAGTGCAGTAGCGCTTGGATAAGGACCGAAATAAAGGCTTTTTTTCATTTTTGAGTCAGTATCCCGAACTATCAAAAGTTGCGGATATCTCTCTTCCATTGTAATTCGAATTAGAAGAGACGATTTGTCATCTTTAAGCTTAACATTCAATTTAGGTGACAACTGCTGTATCATCCTTTTTTCTAATAATATAGCTTCCGCTTCTGTTCTTGTTACAAACCAATCGACTCTTTTTGTTAATGTTTGAAGTTGAAGCTCTTTTGAATCTTCAGTAATTGCAAAATGCTGTTTTACTCTTTGTTTCAAACTTTTAGCCTTGCCAACGTAGATAATTGTTTCATTTTCATCCTTCATTAGATAAATCCCTGGAACATCAGGTAAAGATTCTAAATCGGAGAAAAGGCTCATTAATTAGACACCATCTTTTCAAGTTCTATTATTTTATCGCGGTAAGTAGCAGCCTGTTCAAAGTTCAGTTCAGCAGCTGCTTCCGCCATTTTGTGTTTTAAATCGTCTATAACAAAAGGTATATCAGAGTCTGACATTTCCTTAGGAAGTTTTATCGTTTCGTCATCCTGTGAAACTTGCATTAAGGCATCAACTATTGACTTAATCTCGCTCGTGACAGTTTTTGGTTCAATATTGTATTTTCGGTTAAAATCAAGTTGTATCTGTCTTCTTCTATTATTTTCAACAATAGCATATTTCATTGAATCAGTCACTCTGTCAGCATAAAGTAACACACAACCATGAATATTACGACTAGCTCGTCCCATCAATTGAATAAGTGATGTTTTAGAGCGCAAGAAACCCTCTTTATCTGCATCAAGGATAGCAACCAAACTTACTTCAGGTAAATCTAATCCCTCTCTAAGAAGATTTATTCCTACTACAACATCATATTTACCCGTTCTCAAATCTTTAAGTATGTTTATTCGCTCTAATGTGTTAACTTCATGGTGTAAATAAATAGATTTTATTCCCATATCTATAAGATATCCTGATAATTCTTCAGCCATACTCTTTGATAAAGTTGTAACTAAAACACGCTCCTTATTGGATATTCTTTGATTTATCTCTGAAATAAGATCTACAATCTGCTCTTCAGTTGCTCTAACTTCAATACTAGGATCAATTAATCCTGTTGGACGTATGATTTGTTCAACAATTTGGGACGAGTTTTTCTCCTCATATGGACCAGGTGTTGCACTGGTAAAAATAGTCTTATTAATATATTCCTCAAATTCTTCAAATTTAAGAGGGCGATTATCAAAAGCTGAAGGGAGTCTAAAACCATGCTCTATGAGATTCTTCTTTCTAGCATAATCTCCCTTGAACATCCCTCTTATTTGGGGAATTGTAAGATGCGATTCATCAATAACTAGAAGAAAGTCTTCAGGAAAGTGATGTAAGAGAGTAAAGGGGTTTTCACCTTTCTTCCGCATATCAAAATGTCGGGAGTAGTTCTCGATTCCTGGACACCCGTGCGTTTCCTTTAATAGTTCTAAGTCATGAAGTGTTCGTTGTCTTAATCTATGGGCTTCGACAATTTTTCCTTCTTTCTCTAATTCAGCTAAACGCATATCTAGTTCAACTTTAATAGCTTTTAAAGCATCATCAAACCATACTTCATTTGTTAAATAGTGCGTACCTGGGTAGAGATCTAGGTACCTTAAATCTCTAACTTTCTCATTAGTTATGGGATTACGAGCTGTTAGGCGTTCAACTTCATCTCCAAAGAACTCTATGCGGTATACATAATCTCCATACATTGGAAAGATATCAATCGAATCCCCACGTACGCGAAAACCCTTTCTAACTAGGTTAATATCATTCCTTTGATATTGATTCAATACAAGTTGCATCATTAAATCCTTACGATCAAAAGGAGCCCCAACAGCCAAAGAGATTTTTTTAAGTCGATAAAGTTCAGGATTACCCGTGCCATAAATACAAGAAACGGTAGCACAAATAATTACATCTTCTCTGGTGGCTAAAGCCTCAAGTGTTGAGTGACGTAAGCGTTCAATCTCTTTATTGATATCGGCATCTTTCTCAATATAGAGATCTTTAGAGGGAAGATAAGCTTCAGGTTGATAATAATCGTAAAATGAAACGAAATATTCCACGCGAGCAGAAGGGAAGAAAGTTTTAAATTCTCCATAAAGCTGAGCCACAAGAGTCTTATTTGGAGCAATAACAAGAGTAGGAAGATCAAGGCGTTCAATAACCCATGACATTGTGGCTGTTTTTCCAGATCCTGTCACACCCATCAGTGTTTGAAGTTTCGCACCTTTCTTTACACCCTCCACTAGCTGATTTATTGCTTTAGGCTGGTCTCCTTTGGGTTTCATTGATGTTTCTACTTTTAGTGGCATCGCATTTTCACCTCTCTTTCAGATTGAAAAGTCTACTTATTCAACAGAATGATTTCACCTTAAAAAGAAGTGAAAATTTTTCTTCAATTTAAGGTTGTTTTATGATTTACAAAAAAATGTTGTTAAACATAATGTTAAGCTAAAAATACAACTTTACTTCAGATTTTCTATTCCTTCTACATCGTAAATTGCTGAAATCCGCTTCATGCCTTCATCCGGATGAGAAAGTATCTGCCAAGAGGAAACCTTTCCTTTTGGAGCGCTAATTTCTTGATAGAGTTTTTTTAAGTAGTTTTTGACATCTTTGTTTTCAATTTCTTCGCTTCGAACATCAAAGTAG
The DNA here is from genome assembly GCA_023705985.1 of Candidatus Heimdallarchaeota archaeon. Lineage (GTDB taxonomy): Archaea > Asgardarchaeota > Heimdallarchaeia > Heimdallarchaeales > Heimdallarchaeaceae > 18H4-34. The sequence goes on from BPTO01000003.1 coordinate 38,410, forward strand.
TTAAGGAACTCCACATCTAACATTTGTATTTGTATCTATTAAAAACGTGTATTACAAAGTTAATACAATTGAACATTCCAAAAGATTGTTGAAAATGAAATACCAATAAGTGTAAATAACTCATTAGTTCATATCAGGCTACAAAATCAAACTTAATCAGAAAGGTTTCGAAGAAGAAATTGATCTGAATATCAAAGATGTGAAATGAACCAATTATAATAAAGAGGGTTAATCAAACAAACCTTCAACGCTTAAATAACGCTGTCCAGTATCAGCTAACACAACAACGATAATTTTATCTTTATTCTCTGCGCATTGAAGAATCTTTTCTGCAGCTTTGCAAACAGCTCCAGAACTAACACCTACTAATAATCCTTCTCTTTTTGCAATATCTCTACACATCTGAAAGGCATCTTCTTGTTTTATTAGAACAATTTCATCAATTATTTCTACATCTAGTATTTTCGGAAAAAAACCAGGCGCTGTACCCATAATCTTGTGAGGACGAAAGATTCCCTTTGAAATATAAGGTGATTCAAAAGGTTCAACAGCTAGAAGACGAATATTGGGATTTTTTTCTTTTAAATACTTCCCTGCACCACATATTGTTCCACCAGTACCTAATCCAGCAATTAAAATATCTATTTTGCCTTCAGTATCTGTCCATATTTCTGGTCCTGTAGTCAAATAATGAGCCTTTGGGTTTGAGGAATTAATATGTTGTCCAACATAGAAATAATCGGGATGTTCTTCGAGTATCTCTTTTAGTTTTCGTCTTGCTCCTTCTGTTCCAAGTTCAGCAGGAGTAAGAATCAACTCAGCTCCTAACGCTCTCAGAATCTGACGTCTTTCAATACTTTGGATTTCAGACATCACTAAAACAGCATGATAACCTTTAATGTTTGAAATGAAAGCAACGGACATTCCTGTGTTACCACTTGTACATTCAATTACTGTATCACTGGGTTTTAATTTACCTGCGTCTTCTGCATCTTTAAAAATCTGTAAAATTGGTCGATCCTTCAAGCTTAACGGATTCATAAATTCGCACTTTCCAAAAATCTTGGAATCAGGAAAAACTTTTCGTAATCTCAACAAAGGTGTGTTGCCAATTAATTCTATCATATTTTCTATAGCTTTCATTTGTCTATCATTATCTTTACATTAAATATGTTTTACTGAACATAGTAGAAATTATCTCCCCTTAGGTGGTATAGTTCATGAACTTAATTCACAAACTATTTGAAAATATCTAAATCTATTTACAAAAAACTTTCTTCATTACATCCAAGCTTATTTTAGCTCCACTAATTATTAAAACTACATTTTGTTCTGAATACTGTTCTTCTCTTTTGATGAACGAGGCAACAGAAAGTGCTGCAGCTCCTTCAACAGTCATAAAGTGTTTTTCAAAAACCAGACGTATAGCTCTTTTAATTTCTTCTTCTGAAACAAGTTCAAAATTATCAACACTCTGCTTGCATATATCAAAAGTTACTGAATCTTTTTCTATACCCCCTGCAGTGCCATCAGAGAGAGTAGAGTTTGGTTCCATATCAATGACTCGCCCTTTTTTCAAAGATTCATACATAACGGGAGAGTTTAGTGGTTGACATCCAACGATTTCAATACCAGTATTAATAGATTTGAGATATCCTCCAACACCAGAGATCAACCCTCCTCCTCCTATAGGAACAAAAACAGCATCTAAGACATCAAGTTGTCTTTCGAGTTCTATTCCTATTGTTCCCTGACCACCAATGATTTGTGGGTCGTTGTAGGGAGAAATGTAATGCTTATTTTCTTTTTCTGCTACTTTTTTAGCATATTTTTCAGTGTCAATACAATCGATTCCATAATATTTTAGTTCCACATTATAATCCCGTAGAGCTTCGAGTTTAGCAGGTGAAGTGGTTTTAGGTAAATAGATAGACCCAAACAATCCAAGTTTTTCTAATGAATAAGCAAATGCTGCTCCGTGGTTACCTGTTGAAGCAGTGATAAAACCTTCTTTAATGCCTTGTTCCTTAAAAAATAGAAGTTTGTTTAAAGCTCCACGTATTTTAAAAGAACTTGTTATCTGAAAATTTTCCAGTTTAAGAAAAACTTTTCCTTTCCCCTTTTTACTTAGAAAAGGGGAATATTCTATTGGAGTTTCTCTTATATAGTCTCTTATACGCTTTTCCGCGTCTAAAACTTCTTTTTTAACATCCAATTTCTATTACCTTCTCAATATATACTTAGTTTACTTAACTCTAGATTTTCTTCTTTTTGTTCCAAGTCAATTTCAATAATTCCATTCATGTTTTGTGTAGTTAACAACTCTGTTATCATATAAAAATCAGAAGGAATTATTTGTTCTTTTATTGTTCTAATCTCATCTAAACTAAACCAGTGTAATATCCCCTCATCAGTAGGTTTCACGTTTTCAGTTTCAGCAACAGTGTAGCATAATATTATTAGAAAATGTTTCGATTGGTGTTCTGTTTCTTTCTCTAGTAATCGTTCATTAATTAGAGCCTTCACTCCTTTCCAAACGACGCTTAATCCTGTCTCTTCTCTAATTTCTCGCAGTATAGCTTGTTTAATTGTTTCACCAAATTCCATTTTCCCTCCAACAAGTGCCCATTTACCTTGATAATCCCCTTTTTTGCGCTTAATTAGTAACCATTTGTCTTCATTATTGATACCAGAAACAACAACATTGAGAATTTTTTGTTTAGATAGCATGCTTTTTTTCTCCTCTACAGATATGGGAAGTAAAACCCATTATAGATTGAATGAACGAGTCTGTACACTAATGAGTTTGGTGACATAACATTCTTAAACATTTATAGTCTTTGCACAATAGCGAGACCCAATGACCAGCATGACCGAATCATCTTTAAAACAGAAATTGCGTAGAAAATTAGGCAAACCAGAGGTCTCTATCCTAATTATTGGGTGTTCTAATCCTGCAACACGCAACAGAGTTCGCCTTTTAAATACACATGCTCCAACATCTGATTTTATTATTGATGATTCCCTCAATAAATTACCAATAAGCGAAAGATTCAAGTTCAAACCAAATTTATTTGAACCATTTGAAGGCATACTTTATCTCATTGACGCATCAAAAGAAGATATGATTAAACATGAAAGAATTTTCTTATGGGAGAAACTACTTTGGTCTGAAAACACTAAGAATCTTCCAATTGCAATATGTTCCTACAACTCAAACCTTCAAGGTGCACTATCTCGAGGAGAACTCATAGAAAACCTGTCGCTTATTCGACTTACTGATAGAAACTGGCAAATATTTGAAACACCAGAGGTTTCGGAACTTCTTGAAGCTATAAACTGGCTCAAAGATGTGATTAGGTTAGGCTGGAAAAAGGATTGGATGAAGAAAGAAAAATTATTAGAAAAACTCGCAAAAAAGCGAGTTGAAATAGTTATTGAAGAGGATCTACAAGATTCTCAAAACTAAAATTTACAATTGAAAAGAAAAGGTTGATAGGTGCATGACACACACGGTTGATAAATTAATTGAAGATGGCTACAAAGGTTATTCAGTTAGACATATTTTAATGAATCAAGAATTTCGTAAAAGAGTCATAAATGATCCAAGTGTTAGAGGAAACATAGATGCCAAGAATCTCATAATGGATAAATTAGCAGTTGGAGGAAAAGTACTGATAACTGGTGTAACAAGTGAAGGAAAATCAATGTTTGCTCGGATACTTCTTGATCACATTGTCAGAGAAATAAATAATACCAAGCAACACATTGCTGAATGTCCATTTCTTGAAGACGCTGGTTATATCATCAATGTCATTGAAGATTTCGAAGCTGATCCTTTTGGTGGTATAAGAGTTTTACAATCCTTATGTCCATTCTGTAGAGCAAACATTGAGAAAGTTTTAGGAGAAGGAGTACTATTAGATAATACTAGTAGTGTACTCCAAATAAAACCTGCTATATTTGTTGAAAGGTTAAAGGAACTAGCAGTTGAAAAAACAATTATTCGTAAAGCACAATTGGATCCTCGTACTGACCCAGAGAGTCTTTACATGCTTTTAGCTGGTGTCGAAAATCTCGAAGAGCTTTTTGGCAAAGAAACTAGTACAACTTACACTGCTACTTCACATAAAGTTGGTGTACTCAGCCAAGGTTTTATTGTAGTAAATGAAATTCAAAGATTACCACTATCGTTACTGGAATCACTAATGGGTTTCTTAGAAGACACAAGCTCTGTTAAATATAATATCCAAGGAGAACCTGTCTATATAGATGGTGCGATTATATTCACTTCAAATGCTCCATTAACAGTATTTGGAGAAGAATCCCAACCTATTATTAACCGTATTCCCGAAGTTCTTTGGCCAGCACGGTCAGTTGAAAATCGTAACCAAATTGTTAGAGATATGTTTGTTGAGCAAGTAATTCTTTCGAGACAAAGAATTACTGCAAATCCTGCACTTCTTCAGTTATATGAAAGAGAAAGAAGCGTAAAAGATTACATTAGTCGGTTAGCAATTGATTTTCTGTCCTTTATCGGAAACAATTCGCTCCCCGCTTCATTAAAGCGTGGAGGGATAAGATCAGAAAGCCGTGTTCAAAGACTTGATTTCTATGCAGGTCTTGATGAAATTCACGATCCTCAACGTAATCCCCATATAGACCTTCGTACTACTTCAAACATTGTTGGTAGCGTTCTGCTCAATCAAACAAAAGATGTTGTCGATGATAGTTTCAATATAATATCTTTGGAACATGTTAGACAGATAATCAATGATTATGATATTCCTGTTTCAATGATTAATGATTCTTTACAAGAGATAAAGATACACTTGAGAAGCAATATTAAGGAGTCTGAAATCGCAGTTAAAGCTGAGGATATAAGTGAAGATATATCAAAAATGAAAGCTTTAAGTGACAAAGAACTTTCTGGTTTAATTGTTAAATATGAAAATCTAGAACGTTATTACAAAACTGAAGAGATTCCTGCTATAGTTGAAAATCTTAAGTCAAGCTATGAGCAGTTATTAAAAGTTGATTATATATAAAAACTCCATAAGGGTGACAAACAAAGATGCCTCACCGTATTTTTCTTCTTACAGAATCGGAGTTTCGGGACCCATTACAAAACTTTGGTGATGCAGAATTTATTCTCGATTGGGAAGGTGCTGCACAGCTTCTGAGACTTTGGAGGAACCCCCATCTAGGCCGTAGTTCACGTGAAGGAGCTGTACTATCTTTAGGAGCTAAAAATGCTGTAGCAATAGCCAACATTGCTCAAAAAATAATGACAACCCACTTAACACAGGCTGAAGAAGAAAGACTTGTTAATGAACTCAAATTATTACGTTTTATAGGGGACAGAATTCTTCCAGACGTGCTTGAAAGAATTAATATAAATGAACTTCAGACGGTTGAAGATATTATGAAGTACATTAATACACTCCTTCATGACTTAAAATACGAAGGATTTGCAGATTTACAGAAGCTCGCCGAAAAGCTGAAAGAACTTAAAGAAATAGTTGATCTTGAAATCACTGATGCTTTTGGGAGGAAAAAACGAATTAGTCGAGAAGACGTGATGGATGTTCTAGGAAAACTTCTTGGTCGCTATTTGATGAAACAAATCAATGTTTCACCAATCGATGAAATTCAAAAACGTCCTCGAGGAACAATAAAATTGAAGGAAACATATAAAAGTGCAATTCTGAGTTCAAAAAGCATTCCACCAACTAGTGTCAAACAAGAAGACATTATGCGAGTAAAAAAAGATCGAAAAAGTCTTGTTTATCTTATTGTAGACTTGAGCCAATCCATGCAAAAAGCAGTTTTTGAAGGCGGTATGTCGCGTCTTGATGGAGCTTTATTAACATCTTTAAGTCTGTATTATTACTTTAAAATGTTAAATCGTAGGAAAAGGAAAAGCTACGACATGTTTAAGCTAGCTGTTGTACCTATCACAAACAATCCATTCGTCGTTGATGATGACTACAAGATGGAGAATTTGTTATTAAGTGCAAAAGCTAAAGGAAAAACATATACAGTTCAAAGTGTTCTCCAAGCGATTGAACACGCTAAGAAGCAGTATAATTTGAAAGGTGTAGATGTTCAATTTACAATAGTAACAGACGGTATGCCAAATGTTCCAACATATCCATTTAAATACAAAACTAGTTCTGACCTCAAACGTTATTTCAATGAAATAGATACAAAAACAAAACCAGAAACAATCGAATGTTTAGTGCAATTAAATGGTATTTTTCAGAATCTAAAGAGAGAGCACGCTAGAAACTGGAATGTTAGTTACTTTTTGATGGGAACCGAAGCATTAAGGAAAAGAGAAATCTACAGCCACACAAAAAGAATGTTAAAAGGTATTACTAGACCAATCTTGATTGACCCAGCGCAAATAAAGCAGCTAGGAGAACAAATACTAAGGGAGAGTATTTTAAATGCTTAAAACTGAGTTAGCTGACATAATTACCGTTTATCAGAAAGCTAGAGAAGATTTTAAAACTCTTGTTGGAGACACTCCAGAGAATTATAGAGTGCTTTTGTTTCTTAATCCTGAGATACACATTTCTGTTAATAGGGTGTTAGAATCTTCTGGTACTCCAGTAGCAATTCTTTCCGCAGAAGAAATAACTCATCTGCGTTCTGCGAGATTCAGTGAGTTTATGCCTATTGGAAAAGAAACAACATTCAATTCCTTACCAACTTTAATTTATCTTTCTGTTCCAAATTATGAACTTTCTAATAAGCAAAAGTATACTCTGCGGGTAATGTTAGTGCATTCATTTGCACATGCATATATGAATGAAAAATCTTCATCGAATAGTGCTCAAACACTAGCTAAATTGTACCAATTTGACATAATATTGAAGGAACTATTCCAAAATAATGCTTATAGACTCAATGATTTATCTGAAAAAAAACATATGTGGGCTTGGCAGTACTATCAGGATTTAGTTGCTGTTATCAGACTATTTACAGAGGCGGGAATTGAAGATTTCTATCAACCACCGGAAGATGCCCGAAAATATACATTATTCAATAATTTTTCAATAGAAGCTATAAATGTTCTTAAAGAAAGAGCAAATGTAGCAAGGAAAAAACACTTACATGATTTTGTTGAAGAAGGTTTTGCTTTTTATATTCAACGAAAACACATAGAATACTTAAAAGAGAGTAAAGAATACTCACCAAAGGAGCATCCAAAAGAATTGAAAGGTTATATGGCCCCACCTATTGGAGTTATTAGTCTATTCCTTGTTGACAAATTAGCTGTAAAACTACAAGATGAAAAAGAACTATTTGAAAAATTATTTAGTTTCAAAACAGACTTAGAATTCTTCGAGAACTTTACATGGAACGAGTTTAAAGATTGGTTGTCAACTCAAAAGAACTTCCATTCTGAAACAGTCGTTGATTCATGGCATACAACTAAAAGCCACTATACTGACATTTGGTCAATTTACGCTTATGGTTGGAATTTAATAGATAATTACATCAAAAAAACTTATCGAAAGAAATATGGAACCTTTGGACAACTACTTGATGATAACCCTAGAATATCTTCGAAAGGTTATGTTAATGCTGATGAAAAGAAGGTCTATGTGTTTGAAGTTAATGATCATGGTATAGGTTTGGATCAGCTTGTGATACTCCATAATCACATGGTTTTATACAGGGAGGACTTTCGAACAATTTTGCCAGCCTTTGCTGATATTATTACTATTAAGAAAATTGGAGGAATGCATGTTGCAACACTCTTTGCAGTGCACAAAATAGGTAAACAACAACCCCTAAGTCCTTACAATCTTCCTGTTGTAACAAGAGCTGTTCAAGTATCAAAGAGAAAAGAGGCATATATATCAGACTTAGATGAAGAAAAGGAACAGATAGTTGTTGAAAACATAGATTACACATATTTAAAGAAACTAACGCAACCACAAAGAGGAGCAATAGCTTATCTTATCAAAGAAGGGTTATATAATCTATAAGTAGGGAAAATTATGTTTAACTTCCTAAAACGCCTAATTATTCTTCGTAAAAAAGACAGTGAAGACGCTTTAGATCGGCTCAAGATTTTGTTTTATTTAAAAGAAAAAGGAAAAGAGACCGATTTAAATTTAATTTATACTTTCCTTCATGATAGTGATTGGAATGTTAGAAACACTGCAGCTTCTACGTTGCTAGAACTGATAGAAGCTTATCCTGAACATAAAGGGAACACCCTTAACCACCTTCACGATTTAATCAAAATATCTTCTTTATCAATTAAACTTGTTGTATTAGAAGTTCTAGGTAAAATGCAAGATTATTCTTCAAAAGAAATTATAGCCAAAATTCTAGAAGAAAGTGACTATGATTTACAGTATGCAGCAATTAGATCTATAGGTTTTCTTGATGATGTGGACGTTTTATATTCACTTAAGAATGTCATTTATGTGAAGGACTATATCACACGTAGAGCAGCTATACATTCAATCATCCGAATTGCCAAATCGGTAAAAGAAGATAACCAACTAGAACAACTTACACCTCACATTCACCTACTAGTTGAAGCATACGTAGAATTAGGCGAGTTAAAAGAGGTAGTTTACAGAATATTCGACTTCGGTGATTCAAACCTTTTCCCTGAAATGCGTGGCTACAGTGAATATGAGATTATTAGACTTGAAGCTTTACTCAATGAAAATGATTATAGTGTGGAAGCATATCAGAACTTTGCACGACTTATTTATCCACTCTACTTTCCGGTGAAAAACGAGAAAATATAAACTAAAGATCTTTATCGTTTATTTTCATATTTCCAGGTTTATTAAAGAAAAAAGTAGGAAGTAAATTACAACCTTCGTTTGAAAAAATCTAAAATAGTTTTAAAACTTCGTATCCTGAACTCTTGATCGGTGAAGCCACCATGCCCTATATCACCGAGCTCTTGATATTCAAAAGTTTTTTCGCCTATATTTCCTTCCTTCCACCCTAACTCAAGAAGTCGATCCCTAAAAATCCTAGCTTGAGATATTGGACATCTTGGATCATTAATACCATGAATTATAAGTAATGGGCATTTTAGGTTCTCTGCAAAATAATACGAACTTCTATCTTTCCAGAGTTCTTCATTTTCTTCTGGTTTTCCCAGTAACATGTGTAAATAATACTTGAAGTGAGGCATGCTCTCTTCATAGAGCTTAAGCCAATTAGTTATACCTTGAGAAGCAGCTCCAGCTTTCCAAAAATCAAGCTTCTTAACTGTTCCAATAAAAGTCATATAACCTCCATATGAACCACCAAAAATCCCTATTCGTGTAGGGTCTACGTAATCTAAGGTTTTCAGATATTCTGCTCCCGCTGTTATGTCTTCCAAATCTCCACCTCCTATATCCTTTATATTCATATCAGTAAACGCTCGTCCATAGCCAGTCGAACCTCTGAAATTTGGTTTTATTATTACAAAACCTTCGTTTACCATTATTTGAGAAAACATAGCGAAGTTTCTGAAATACTGCCTAGTTGGTCCTCCATGAACTTCAACTAAAGCAGGGAGTTTTACTCCAGGTTCTATGTTCTTTGGTTTATAAACAATTGCTCCTATTGTAAGACCATCTATTGATTCGTATTCAACATATTCGTCTTCAACGAAGAAATCGGTTTCAATATCACCAAGTTGAACTGGGATAAGGTACTCATAATTGTCTTCTATCAAATCGTATTTCAATAGCGAACTTGGATTAGTAGAAGTATTTAATGAAAGGATTAAGTAACGGTCTCCAGATGTAACTTGGGTACCAGCAGCAATACCTGATGGGAATTCCAATACACGTTTTTCTCCTGTTTTGCAGTTGTATATAATAGGTTTAATTGTAGCTTTGAAATTTTGTAAACACACTAGATATTTGCCATCGCCTGTGAATTTACCAGAATATTCTTCATATGCGCCTTCACCAAATAATTTGAGTTCTTTTGATTCCAAATCATAAACTCCTGCACGAGATGTACCCCCAAAATCAGAAGTAATGGCGAGTATCTTTCCATCTCTTGAAATGTCAGATACAGTTTCTCTAGAACCATCCTTTAAGCTTAGAAGTTTCTTCTGGTTTGAACCATCTGAATCCATTGTCCAAATATCTAAATTTCGGAAATCTTGTGTGTCATTATAGCCAAAGACAATAAAAGAACCTGTTGGATCATATTTACCACCTCTCACAGGAGTGGGCATATTAGTGAGCGCTTTGTCTTCTTTAGTTTCAAAATCATAAAAAAACAAGTTCACTTGACCTTTTTTTGTAGAGGTATAAAGAAGAAATTTGCCGTTTGGACTTGTATCAACAACATGTTCCTGAAAATTGGGAGTATTAGTTAACTGAGTTACTTTAGAGGACTCAATATCTAAACGATATAGATCATGTTGCTCATTACCATCTTTATCTTTTGCAAAAATGATAGATTTATCATCCCTTGTCCAAACAAAACCAGAACGAAGTGCACGAGGTACTTCACCATGACTTATTTGTGTATGTTTCTTAGTTTCAATTTCCATTAAATATAGTTCTATACGACCCGTAATATCCCAATAGAAGGCGATTTTATCTTTTGCATGGTTGAGGTTGGTCATATAGAATTGGGGTATACGAGCTAATTTCTCAATTAATACTTCAATCATCATTGATTTTAATAGATACTTTAATTAAAAAACATATCAATAATTCAAAACCTAGAAAATGTATGGTGGGGTGGGCAGGATTTGAACCTGCGACATCCTCCACGTCAAGGAGGTATCATAGCCAGGCTAGATCACCACCCCTTAATTAGAGTTTTTTCCAACTAAGGTTTTTAATTCCATTGGTTGTTTTCTTCTTTTACTTAAATATTTTTTGTTTTTATCTTTTTATAATACAAGAAAATACTAATTAAACCTAATTCTTGTTGAAACAGCATATTTCGTGAAATACTATGTTTATTAATGGCATTGCTTCATTTTTGCGTTTTTAATAAAAAGACACCTTATTTACAGAACTTTCTAAGGATAGATTTCTGCAAAATAATACCTCAAAAGTATCTAGAAAACATTTATAAAAACTTCTGCTGTCTGTTGTTCGAGGATAAGATATTTTAAATATATCATTGGGTTGATAAAAGTATGGATAAAAATATATCAATAGCTCTCAAAATTGTTGGTTTCGTATTAATAATAATAGGTACGTTTATACCCTTATATGAGGTAGCTTTTGATGCTGTTTCATTATCTGGAGAGTTCTCTGACAGTGAAGGTTTAATTTTTCAATTGTTTGGAGCTCGTTTAGACGTCCAGCAGCTAACTTTTATAGGCATTGACACTGAAGGAAACACGATAAATGAGGTTCAAGCTCTATTTAGACCTACTCAGATGGCTAGTGCTGTTGTACTTCTTTCTGCAGCACTTTGGTTTCTAATAGTTTTTGCAGTTTTATTTGCTATTCTAGGTCAAGTATTCCAAAGTGGGGGTTTTAGAGAGCGTGGAATATTTTCAGACATTACAGCAGCTATTCTCTTGCTTGGTGCATTGATAGTTTCTATTGTCGCAATGAATAATGGTTTCAACATTATTTCAGAAGATTATCGGATGAGAGTTGATGGTAATCAAGCATTTAGTTTGAACCCCATTACATTCAACCCTAATGAAGAAAATCCAGCTTACTTTAATTTAACATTTATAGGAAAATTTGCTCCTGGATTTTACGTTTATATTATCGGTATTTTGATGGTAGTTACCAGCTTATTCCTTCCTATAGACTGGGAAAAGCCAACTAGCTCTACCAAACTCAGAGGTTTAGGTGAAACAAAAGTTTTCCAAAAAATTAAGAATATTTTAACAATGCGACTATCTGTTTACATTACTCGCCGATTGTTAACACTAATCCCGTTATTTATTGCCATCTGTGTTATGACCTACGTAATGGTAAATGGAATGGGGGATCCGGTAGCTCTAATATTACTCGGTAAACCGCGAGCTACTGAACAAGATAAAATTAATATCACGCGGTCTTTGGGATTAGACCAACCAGTCTATGCGCGATTTGTTCTTTGGTTTTACAAACTTCTCCATTTCGATATGGGGAATAGTTATAGATCTGAACGCCCAATTAATGAAATGATTGGAGAACTAATTTGGGAAACTCTAAAATTACAACTTGCATCCTTCTTCTTTGCGCTGTTAATTGCTATCCCACTTGGGGTTTGGGCAGCTAAGAACCAAAATACATGGATAGACTCTTTTTCAAGCACAATAGCTCTATTAGGTCTATCAATGCCAATCTTCGTCTTTGGATTGATTCTAATCTTCATATTCAGCGGATTAGGTTTAGGCTGGTTACCTGCCGCAAAAGCTCATCGAGTTCCAACACCGGTAGTGATCACAGGAGAAGGGTTTAACATATGGTGGGTGACGTTTTGGGAGCGGTCTTTGGATTCTATACTACATATGGTTCTACCTACAATTGCTCTAACGTTCACCTTTCTCGCGCTTTACACTAGACTTGTCCGATCAACGATGTTAGAAGTATTAAGACAAGATTACATTCTATCTGCTCGAGCTAATGGTTTATCAGAAAGAACAATAACTTGGAAACACGCATTTAGGAATGTATTAATTCCAATTGTGACCTATGTTGGACTTTTCTTAGCTTTCGCTTTAGCTGGTGCTCCAATTACAGAAACACTGTTCACATGGCCAGGACTGGGTTATCGGTATGTACTGGCGATAGGTTATCTTGACTTCCCGATGATACTCGGGGTAACAGCTGTGTTGACGATATTGATACTTATTGGGAACTTAATAACAGATATTGTATATGTTGCAGTAGATCCGAGAATAGAATTGTAACTAAGGTGATTAAATTGCAAAGAATGGAAACAACAAGAGTAACATTTACTGCGAAATTAGATAAGTACATGTTTGAGCATAGACTCCCAAAATCAATGATATGGGCAGGGTTCTTGGTAATATGCGCTTATTACATCAATGATGGTTTTACAGCTATTAAAAGACTGTTTGGTGCAAAAGAGACCATCATAATTACTAAAGATGGAACATTAAGAGAAAGAAGCCCCTCGCAATGGTCATTAGTGTGGAAAAGATACAGTAAAAACAAGGTTGCCATACTTTCAGGGTCCTTAGTTTTGATAACAATATTAATAGCAATATTTTACCCAATTTTAATGCCATTCGGTCCTGTTGGAACAGAACCACTATTTGATGCATGGAACGGTGGAGGTTCAACAACAAGACCAAATATAAAATATCCTGCGGGTACTGACATTCTAGGTAGAGATGAATTTTCAAGATTACTCGCAGGAAGCGAAGTATCTTTAACTGTAGGAATCTTTTCAAGCATTCTTTCATTACTAATTGGAGTAACTCTCGGAGCGTTAGCGGGATATTATAGAGGATGGACAGAGGAAGTTATAATGAGGATAACAGATATGTTCCTAGCTTTACCATTTTTAGTTATCGCAATCCTCGCTGTTTCTTTCATACAAAGAGGAACGTTAGAATTCCTGAGACAAATACCTCAATCAGTAGTTATCATTATAGTATTAGGAGTCTTTGGATGGGCAGGGCTTTGTAGGCTTGTAGCTGCAAATACAAAACAAATATACAACCTCGATTACGTAAATGCCGCAAGAGTACTTGGAGCGAGTAATAAAAGAATAATAATGTCACACATATTGCCAAATATTATGGCACCAATTATAGTATTGGGAACCCTTGCTATTGCAGGTGGAATACTATCAGAAGCTGGGTTAACCTTCCTAGGATTAGGTAGCCCAACAACAGTGTCATGGGGACAAATGGTAAATGAAGCACAAACAGAGCTTAAACTTAATCCAGAATTAGCTTTGTTACCAGGATTTGCCATATTCTTTGTAGTACTAGCGTTTAACTTACTAGGAGATGCGTTAAGAGACGCACTGGATCCAAGACTAAGGGAGTAATAAAGATGAGTGAAAAAAAACCCTTACTAGAAATTCAAGACATTTACACACAGTTCTTCACAGAATCGGGTGTAGTTGAAGCCCTTGATGGAGTATCATTTGATGTTAATGCAGGTGAACCTGTCGGTATTGTCGGTGAATCAGGTTGTGGAAAGACCGTTACAGGACATTCAATTCTTAGAATATTGCCAAAGAACGGTAAGACAATTAAAGGAAAAATAATTTACAAGGGAATCAATCTTCTCAACCTTACTCACAACCAAATGAGGAGCATCAGAGGTAAAGAAATTGCTATGATTTTTCAAGACCCGATGACAAGTCTCAATCCCATTTTCAAAGTAGACGACCAGATGACAGAAGTTATTAGTTTACACAGAAAAGTTAACAAGAAAGAGGCTTTAGAGATAGCAATAGAAATGCTTGAATCAGTAGGATTATCTGATGCTGACAAAAGAATACATGATTATCCCCATCAATTTTCTGGAGGAATGCGCCAACGAATATTGATTGCAAGAGCTCTAGCACTTCAACCAAGTTTGCTAATTGCGGATGAACCTACAACGGCACTTGATGTAGGAGTGCAGGGCAGCGTTCTTGATATTATTGTAGAAGTGCGGAAAAAACTTGGTTTGGCTATGAAGCTCATAACTCACAACTTAGTGTTAGGAGCAGAAATGACTAAAAGAGTCCATATTTTCGATGGTGGAAGAGTTATAGACTCAGGTCCAA
>BPTO01000004.1 GCA_023705985.1 Candidatus Heimdallarchaeota archaeon
TGGGTGGTGTGAACTAGACTTACCAGGAGGAACATCTAAACTTGGATTAAATACAATAGAAGAATCAGAGGAGCTTCAACCAAATTCGGGAACGTTTACAATTGCAGTAGAAAATTTAGAAGAGACTAAAGAATATTTGGAAGGTAAGGGAGTTAAAACAACAGATATTGTCGATATTCCACAGATGGTTTCTTACTTTAATTTAACAGATTCAGAAGGTAACTCGGTTCAGATAGTTGCTGATCCTAGAGTGACAGAATAATCTACACTCATCCATTCCTTCAATATGCTTAAATTGAGAAATCATTACTCTAGCCACTGCGCTTTTAACTGTCTTCTCGGTGGTGCTCGTTCGAATTTCAGTGTAGGATATCCAACTATCATTACTCCGTAAACATTGCACCACTTTGGAATTCCTAGCTTTTTTCTAGTCTTTTTACTTCTCCAAAGATACTCTTGAGCAAAACCTATCCAACAAGTCCCTAATCTTAGTACTTGAGCTGCAAACATTCCATGCGTAATCGCTATTCCTGCATCGGGACCCGTCATTTGACTATATTTTGGTGCATACAATATAATAACACAAGGAGCATGGAAGAAAATTAAATCTCTACCCTTCGCAGTTTCTTCTAAAAACATCACCATGCTCTTCTTGGTTTTTGGATTCAGAAGTCGTTTTCTTATCACACCTTTTGTAAATGGAATTACAAGATATCTAAGCTTAAAATATTTTTTTGTTTTTGCTATCATGTTAGCAACTTTTTTTGATAATTCTTTTATCTTATTCTGGTCTGTTATTACAATATACTTTCTTCCTTGCCTATTACTTGCACTAGGAGCATACCTCATAGCCTCTAAAATTGATTCAATTTTTTCTCTTGGTACAGGCTTATTTTCATACTTTCTTATTGATCTTCTGCTACGAACTAGTTTCATAAGGTCATCAAATGAAAGAATTTTTTCTGGATTACTAGCTTCCTCAAAGTTGTAAGGAGCATCTGCATCTTCATAAGGGATAGCTTCTGTTGGACAGATAGCAATGCAATGCCCACACCTAAAACATCTTTTGAGAGAATCACTGAAAACTATACTTTTCTCCATAGTTTCCTCATTTTGTTCAACAGAAAATAACAGAACTGTACATACTTCTACGCATTTTTCGCATTTAATGCATCGTTCTCTATCAATACCAAGAATCTTAACCATTTCTCTTCTATACGAAGAATTTATTACTATTATTTATTTATGCTGAAGAAATAGAAAAAAGAAAAGGAATAAAACCTTATTTTTTTATTTTTATTTTTCAAAGATAATGTAATTGTCTTGATCTTGACCAACAATATCAATTGCGCCAATTTTAATATATTTTCTCTTCTGTCCTTCTCTACTTATGTGAACATTCCATGTTCTTCCTCTCTTCTTTGCAGATATGGTAACTAGCTCATAATCACCGTCTAGATAGCCAAAAGTATCCCCATCATCCAAATAAACTGTTCCTTCAGCTGTAGAACGACTAAAAATCAGAAAAGATACTTTATTCTTGTATATCTCGCCTGTATGTTGTATATATTCTTGAATAAAGGGTATGATTGTACCATCTTTTACAAAAATAGGAATAAAATCGAGAGGTGCTGATACTTCATAGGTTTTGCCTCCTCCATACTCTTTACCATCAAAGTCATACCAAATACCTTTTGGAAGGTAAACCACTCTTTTTCTCTTTCCTCTGTGAAGTATTGGAGCGACTAACATTTTATCTCCGATTAAATATTCAGTTTCCGACCATTCTTTTTCATATACATTAGAATCATCAGGGTAATCAACCCAGAGAGATCTGTAGACGGGTTTCCCAGTTTCACAAGCAATTCTAATTGAATTATACAGATACAATATTAGTGAATAACGAAGTTTTATTGTTTTTCTTATCAATTCTTCCTTCCTTCTTCCTACTTTCCAAGGTTCCTGACTGCAAGTTTTGTTTATTGCATGATTCCTAAAGAACGGAAATAGAATAGAAGCTTGATACCATCGCACAAGCAGCTCACCAGATGATTTTCCAATAAAGCCACCTATGTCTGATCCAATCATAATTTGCCCACTCACAGCCATGTTCATCAACATAGGAAGACTGACTTGCAAATGTCCCCACTCAGCTATATTATCACCAGTCCAAGAACCAGCATATCTGTGGGTTCCTAGATAAGCTGAACGCGTTAAAACGAATATTCTTTTGTCAGGAAGGATTTTTTGTAATCCCTCAAAAGTTGCTTGAGCCATTAAATGACCATAGACATTATGCAATTCTTCATGAGATGTAAAATTCCCATTATTTGGATGAATCATATCATTTATTGGATATTCCTCTGTTGAGAAAAATGCAGGCTCATTCATATCAATCCAGAAACCAAATATTCCTGCTTCAGTTAATGTAGCATAGTGTTTACCAAACCACTCTCTTGTTCTCGCTTCTGAAAAATCTGGAAAGTGACACTTTCCGGGCCAGACTGTACCTACAAAAGGACTAGTTCTATCTGGATTGAGACAAAAATACTTTTCTTTTAACCCTTGTTGATACATAACATAATCTGTATCAATTTTAACTCCGGGATCAGTAATAGCTATTAATTTAATACCTTGTTCTACTAAATCATCAGAGAGTTTTTTTGGATTAGGAAACTTTTCTTTATCCCAAGTGAATATTCTAAAATCATCCATATAATCGATATCTAGATGGATAAAATCCAATGGAATCTTTTTACTTATGAATTTATCCGCAAGTTTTCTGACTTCGTCTTCTGGATAATACGACCATCGACTTTGGTGATTTCCTAAAGTCGATAAAGGTGGAAAAGGAGCTTTTCCAAGAAGATTAGATAATTTTTCGAATAAACCGTCCACAGTAGGTCCAAGAATAACATATAGGTTAATTCCAAGATTGCTTACTGAATACGTAGTTTGATAGAATTCTTCTTGTTTTTCATTTTTAAATTGGCTTTTGTAACTGTTATCAAATACCATACCATAACAGAATCCATTTTCTCTTACAATAATTTGCAGTGGTTGAGTTTGATAGAGTTGCGTTTCTGTTGTTTGATAAGCAACAGAATCTTTATTCCAGAAAGATATTGTACTCTCTCTTTTATCCAGATTTCCAGCTGTTTCACCGAAACCAAAGAAATGATCATTTTTCGATCCTGACTGATAGTGTAATGAATACCAATTATCTGAAGAAATCAAAGGAACTGCATTAGAAAAAAGCTTCTTGTTTTTACCATATATTAAGTTAAATTTAGCATCATCTTTACCAATTTTTACACGTAATTTATCTTTATTCTTCGAATCTTGTGACACTATTATGAAATCAGATTTTTTTTCTATAGTTATCGAAGGTTTGTGTTCTGCGTCTAATTCTATTGCGTAAGATTCAGGAAAAATGAAGTCTTTTTTAACAATTTGGATTTGAATTATACCCTCTCTAAAGGACAATATTCGCATTTTCCCCCTCTCTAGAACAAAGTCAATCCCTTTTTTTGTTTCTTTAAAATCAATTACTTTGCCTACATGCTCCCAAATTTCAGGTGGTACAACTTGTGCATCTTTGTTAAGTCTTGGATGTATAATCCTTCTTACGAAGATTTTGATAAGCCAAAGTGGTACTTTGCCTACTATTTTTGCAGACATTAATAATTTTAGAGCTTATTGATTGAAAAATGTATCGAGACTTCAATGAAATTCACGATATTAATAGCTGTATTGTCAGACCTATAAGAAAAGCAACTAACGATAAAGTTGCTGCAGTAAAAGAATTAGCAGGTAGAATGTGTAAATCTATAGTTATTTTATTGTTAAATGGGGATAAAGGTTTCATTTTCCCCGATATCAAATCTATAAGAAAATGACTGACATAACAGCTTATTGCCAAGATTACAAGTTCAGGATAAGGAGTAAAGCCAAATATTAGATAACTCAATCCACTCACTATTATAACACCAAATGGTTCATGCAACAAACTATGGTTAATGTTCTTATCTCTTTGATCAATTGTTTTGAAATACAGCCTTATAAAACTAGGAATATCCCAAAATTTGATTTTTTCGTAATTCTTTCTGTAATAAAAAACATGATCATAGTCAATTAAAATACCAAAAACAAATATGACCAATATAAGAAGTATTAAAGGAACATCCTTGTAAAATTGGATAAAAATCAACCCTATTAGAACAGAAACACTTCCATGGGTTACAGAATCCATTATAAGTTGAGACTTCTAAGCCCAATAAAAAGTTTCGCAAATAGAATGCAAAGCTTCATTTATTTCTGAATCATATATAAAATATGACTTGTGAAGAGTATAGTAAAATCGTCTTTAATAATTCACTAGACGATGAAAATCGAAAAAAAGCTCTTCAAGAATTAATTAAACACGGATGCCTAAATGCACTATTTAGTCTTGTAAGAAGACCCACAATGGATCGATGGGTAAGAAATTATTCCTTACTAGCTTTAGTTAAATTTTCAGGTTTGAGTTTACATAGTAGGAATATTGCATTTACATTACAAAATAATGAAATCTTATTGAATATTGATTTGAATACAAAGAAACTTAGAGAAGAAGCAGCAAGATTCCTTTTTGTGACTGTTGTTACCACAACTAGGTTAACCAAAACAAGGAAAATAGCTCTAATGGGGTTAATAGCGGGAGGTCACTGGCAATACTGTGATGAACTATTAGCAGATAAAAGCATAGATGATTGGATAAGATTGAAAATCAAAAAAGCATCAAAGAGGAAGAAAAGTAAATCAAAATAACTTAACACTTTGAGTTCAATATGATTTTTTAAATTTGGTAACTGACAACATAGCCTTCTGCTTCTAGCACATCTTTATAGTTAGTTAAAGTAGCATTACGCAAGAAAATTGTTGTTTGTTCATCTACGACTTCAAATAATAAATCATTCAATGTTGTGATAAAATAAATAAAGATTTTATCAAAGGCTTTCATCCTTTCATTAACATGAATAAATTTGAAATTATTCAATCTTTGCCTTTCCTCAATTTCCCATTCCCTACTTGCTTTTAAAAGAATAGCATATATCAAATCTCTATCAAGTAAAGGTATAGCTGAGAGTACACACTCTGTTAATTTAGCCAAAATATCAGCTTTTACTTTATCAGGTATGAGATTCCTTGTGCTGATTTTTAAAATGTTGACTTTATCTTTGTCACAATCAAACTTTTGACTCATTCTTAATATATGATTATTTAGTTATCTATAAATCTTTTTTCAATAAATTTTTTAAATCGTGATTTTCTGAAGAATCACTCTATAATGAGAAATAGTTCTAACAAAATTGTAATTATTCAGCTAACTTCCAAAATAATTTAATGAATTCATTGCCAAAAAAATATATATAGCTCCAAAAGTAGATTATAATAATGTATTTTCCTAAAACAGGACATTACACAGAACAAGTTTTTAAAATAGTAAAAGAACGCTGGAAGGTGGGGGATGTTGAAAAAATCATTATTGCTACAACATCAGGATCAACAGCGATTAAGGCAGTGAATTTTTTTCCTGTAGACGATTTAGTTATTGTTACTCATCAAGCAGGCTTTAAAGATCCAGGTGAACTAGAAATAAGTTATGAGGCTCTTGAAGAATTACACAATAAGGGAGTCAGCGTAGTAACAGCAACTCATGCTTTAGCTGGTATTGACAGAGCTATACGTAAAAAGCATGGAACATGGGAAATTAGTGAGATAATAGCTGATGCTTTTAGGATTTTTGGTCAAGGAACAAAAGTGTGTGTGGAGATTGTCTTAATGGCAGCAGATGCAGGTGCTATTAAGTTAAGAGATGTAATTGCAATTGGAGGAACAGGGAGAGGAGCAGATACAGCGTGGTTAATAAAAGCTGCACACAGCCATATGTTCTTTGATTTAAGAATGAAAGAACTTCTATGCAAACCAAAAGAAACATGAAATGGTGCTGGAAATGCTTTTTGATCCAACTACGATAGATTGGGTTTTCGTTATAGTGGTGAATATAGCCCTATTTGCTAGTTTTTACGTCCCTTTTTTTTTAAGAGTTTTAAAATTTGGTGAGTGGCAGAGAAGAAAAATAGGTCATATTGTTTTACATACCACTTTAGCAATTTTTCCTGTCTTTTTGCAGAATTTATTTGATTTGTTAATATGTTTAACTATAATGGGAGTAATAGTCATTATAATTTCATTTATTCCACAGATAAGATTTACCCAAAGAATAATTGAATATACTACAAGAAGTGGTGAGTCGAAAAAAGGAATGAGTTTGAATGCTGCACTAACAGCTACAACAGTATTTGTGTTACTAATAATATTCATTGATCAATTACATATATATACAGGAGCTGTACTTGCCCTTAGTTTAGGAGATGGGTTAGGTGAGATGATAGGAAGGCCTTTTGGGAGAATAAAATATAAAATCATTGAAGAAAAAAGTTTAGAGGGTTCACTTAGCGTTTTCATCGGTATTTTTATTGGATTGTTGATAGGTTTTGCTGCTAACTCCGTGTTTTACCAAATCATTTACTGGAAAATTTTAGTAATTAGTATAGTGGGAACGATTATTGAAGCTCTTAATTACAAGTTTATTGATAATTTTACCGTACCAACATCGGTAGCATTATTGTTATTTCTATTATTTTAGTAATAAAAGTATAAAAAAGAATTAGAAAAAGAATAATAAAAAGAAAATAAGGAAATATCTTACTCTATTTGTTCTGGCCATCCTTCATCTTTATACCAGTAAGGTTTACGTATCATACCAAAAGAATTATGTGCAGCGATAGCTCCTTGGGCTACAGCAATAACTATTAGTTGATATTGGGTTGCTATATCACCTATTGCAAAAACCCCTGGTACATTAGTACGCATTTCTTTGTCGACTTTAATGTATTTCCCTTCTGTTTGTAAACCCAAATCAGAGAATATGTCTAGATTCGTCGACATACCTACTGCTAAGATACACTTATCAATTTCAATTTCTCTTTTCAAGTGAGTATTGACATCTTCTAAAACGGCAGCTTCAAGCATTTTTTCGCCTTTAAGTTCATGAATTTGGCTGTTGTAAATTATCTCAGCAAGTTTCTCTTTGACAATTAGATTAACTTTTGTTTCAGCAGCTCTGAAACTACCACGTCTATGAACGAGATATATTTGTTTAGCTTTATCTTTGATTTCATGAACCGCATCTATGGCAGTATCACCACCACCTACAACAAGAACATTGCAACCCTTAAACCTGTCAGGATCAGTAACGAAATTGTATACTCCTCTGTCTTTGATTTTAAATTTTCTTTCTCCAGTAATACCAAGTTCAGCAGGTTGGGAACCAGTAGCAATTATTATGCTTCGAAACTTATATCGACCTTCATTAGTAATCACTATAAGATCATCACCTTTTTTTTCGACATTAATAACTCGCTCATTGATCATCTCAGCTTGGACTTCACGAGATTGAATTACAAATTCATCTATTAAGCGTTTACCGAGTATACTCGGAGCACCAGGGTAGTTCTCAACAATTTTTCTGCTATATAATGTAGAAACGATACCACCGTATCTTCCCCCTTCAAACATCTTAACTTTGAGTCCTTTGTATGATCCAATAATAGCAGCGCCTAACCCTCCAACACCTCCACCAATAACTCCTAAATCGCCATGATAGGCTTCTTCGGACGACATAATATTCGCTAAAATTACTTACTAATATGTCTTTTGCATCCTATACTAGCAAGATTATTCATTGAAAGATCATTTAAAAACATTAAAAGGTACCTTTAGTCCCCCTTTATAGGGTTCTGGAGTTTAATGATGAATTTTTTTATAATCATTAAAGCTTTGCAATCGTCTGAATTATATAGAATAGCTCTACGTAATGCTTTTTGATCACCGTAATTATACCATTTGTCAAATAAAACAATACTTGTAGCTCCATCAGATAAAGGTTCATCCCATTGAAAGCCTATGTAGTTCGCTACTTCTTTTAAAGTATAAGAACTGATAGGTAAAATTATCTTTTCTTTGAAAATCTTGAAAAGATCAAGAGAATTGTCAAGAATCGCTTTAAGGCTAGAAAATGGGATAGCATGCTTTTTTGTGAGATTTCGAAAATATTGGGGTTCTGCTTGTGACCAGTGATAAAGGATGTAATTATTATCATATTCTTTTAAGAACTCTAAGAAAGATTCAAACATACTTTGTTCTTCTTTAGGTGATTTAGCTAAGAAATTTTTGTGTTCAACATTGCCCTTTTCCTTTACTAAACAGCCTATCATCCACACAAAATCTTGATATGGTGATCCTTCTATGTCGACATATAATTCGGTTGTTTTTTCAGGAAATTGTATGGATTCTCGAATTATATTCTCATCATTTACGAAAGAACGTGCTTGGAGTTGGATATATTCTAGATGTTTTTTACTTGTAAATTCAAGATTAGTATTCTCAAGATTTGCAGAAGCTAATTCAGAAACAGAGTTGATGTTTAATTTTTTTAACTCGCTTTTAATCCTTTTTCCAATGCCACTGATTAAAGTTAAATCACCTGTTACTTTGGCAAGGTTCTTGCAGTATTGCTTCCATTCACATATTTTGCAATCTCGAGTATAGTTAGGTGTCGGAATTGTAACTTTATTAACAATATTCGATATCAGAAGAAGATCTTGCTCTAAAACATCAAGTTGGTCTTCAACATCAATTTGGAGTTGTTCATCCTTTGTTTTCACTAAGAAATAATCTATTTCTGTTCCTTGCATTTCTGAACAAATTAATGTCAAAAAAACTCCTTCCATAACAAAATACTTCTTTAATCGCAGATTCTTCCTGTAAAATAAAGGAACATACGCAAAAGAATCGAAACTACTTTCTTTCGAAACTTTAACTAATTGTTCAGTTTTTGCTACATAGTTATCTGAACCTATCCAACTGTGGTTTAGAACGTTAACACCTGTTTGCATTTTCGAAAAAGTTTGGCGAATATTCTTATGAATTGTAAGTTCGTCTGGTAAATTATGCAGATGCTTTTTTGATCTTGATTGAATTAACGGATGGACTCTTTTCTCTTCCTGAGGACCATACTTTGAAAGATAGAGAAGCATGGGACATCTGTAAAACAATCTTACATCGAAGTTAGTAATCAATATAAGAAAACTCAAAAAAAGTCTTCTAAAAGGTTTTGATTGATTTTCAGGAAATTCTTAGTTTGAAGACATTTTTGTGTTCGGTCAATTAAATTGTCGAAGAAAGAAAGTTTTTAACGCATTTGGAAAACTGTCTGAATGTCAAATGTTAGACCCAAATAACCTTGATTTCGAACAACTTGGATTTCAAGCAGGAATAGAAGTTCATCATCAAATAAAGTCCAAAAGAAAACTTTTCTGCTACTGTCCTCTAATCTTAGAAGATGACCCAGAGAATATGGATTATAGTTTTTACAGATACTTCCGACCAGTTTTAGGAGAAATGGGTGATTTTGATCCTGGTATGTTAGTTGAATTTGAGAAAGGTTACAAAGTCATTTATTACGCATGTGAACGTAACACCTGTACTTATGAGATGGATGAAACACCACCATTTTCTCCTGATCCTGAGGCTATAATGAAAGGTTATATTCTTGCTGCTTATTTCAATTGTACAGCTTTTGCTGAGGAGTTAGTAGTTAATCGAAAACAATATCTTGATGGTTCTATTACAACTGGCTTTCAGCGTACTTTCATTTCTGGTCGTGATGGTTGGGTTCCTTTAGCTAATGGTAAAAAGGTTCGCATTTCTAATGTATATATTGAAGAAGATGCAGCTCGAAGAGTTAACTGGAAAGACACAGCAAATAGAACAGTCTATTTCAATCTTGATCGTCTAGGTTTTCCTTTGACTGAAATTATTACAGATCACTGTGATGTTAATACTCCTGAGGATTTATTAGAGGTAGCTAAACAAATTGGGCGTGTGCTTCGACTAAGCGGTATAGGTCGTAGAGGTTCAGGATCAGCTCGTCAAGACGTTAATATTAGCATTTCTGGTGGTGATCGTGTTGAGATTAAAGGTGTTCAAGATCTCAAATTGTTTGACAAGTTTTGTAGACACGAAGTCGTGCGTCAGCACGCTCTTATAGAAATAAAGGATGAAATGCACAAAAGAGGAATCAAGAAAGAGGACTTTCAACATACTTATATTGATATTTCTCATCTTTTCGAGTTTGGAGTGAAGAAAAAGGTCTTCGCAACAATATTCCCCAATATGAAAAGCCTTTTTGATGTTGAGATTCAACCTAACAAAGATTTTGGACTTGACATTTTTGACAAGAGTATGTTAATATCTGGAGTACACCGAGAAGATCAATTTCACAGTGATGAACTAGAATCTAATGCAGTAAGAAAGCGCTCAAAATACCCTTCTAGTTTTAAAATCAATGATGAAAAATACCAACAAATCTGTTCGATTTTAAAACCTAAATCAAATGATGCTTTTATTCTTACTGCTGGTCCAGAGAAAAAAGCTATACATGCTTTAAAGAAGATAGTTGAAAGAGTAAAGATGGCACTAGATGGTGTTCCTCAAGAAACCAGAAGACTCTTACCAGATGGGAATACGGAATTTCTACGAGTTATTCATGGAAAGGAAAGAATTTACCCTGATACTGATACACCACCAATTGTAATTTCTCTTGAAAAAATAAATGAATACAGGAAAATGATAGGAAAAAGACCATGGGAGGTTTTCGAGGAATTGAATAGCAAATACAATTTTACTCAAAATAAGGTTGATCTTCTAATTAGAGATGAGCAACTAAAGAGATTTTACTCTTTAACTGAAAATCGGAAGATAAATGGTCATCTAGCATATAGACTTCTTATTGATATTCCAAGAGAATGGAGAAGAAAAGGATTAGAAGTATCTAATGAACTGATAGAAAAGATTGCTAATGCAATATCGGAAAAGATTCTAATCGCACAACAAATCAATAATGTTCTTAACAAAACAGCTGA
Source organism: Candidatus Heimdallarchaeota archaeon (assembly GCA_023705985.1). Taxonomy (GTDB): domain Archaea; phylum Asgardarchaeota; class Heimdallarchaeia; order Heimdallarchaeales; family Heimdallarchaeaceae; genus 18H4-34. The sequence goes on from BPTO01000004.1 coordinate 11,031, forward strand.
AAATCCTGAAAAATCTTTTAAAGAGATTTTAGATGAAATCAAATCAGTTAAACCTTCTGACAAAGAAATAGAAGAGTTTATACTTTCATTTCTAAGCAAGTATAATTTGGAATCTTTAAAAATTAATAAAATAAACCAGAAAATAGCTGTAACTAAGATAACTGGTTTTGTTTTAGAGAAAAGCAACTACTCACGGGAAGGGAAATATATAGCAGAAAAAGTAATTGATCTAATAAAGCAAGAGGTAGTATAAATGAGCCAAAACAACGACCCTGAAGGATATCGAGGAGAACTTAGAGAAAGATTAATACGCGAGCATATCCGCACATGGAGTAAAGTAAAAGTAAAAAAAGATAACGCAATCTATGAAGGCCTTCTGCTCCCTAGAAGTGTACACACAGATGATGATTATATTACTTTAAAAGTTGATACAGGCTACAATTTGGGAATATTAGTTAATGATGCAACTATAATTGAAGAAATAGGATATCAAAAAGGAAATTACAAACTACCTCACGTTGATGTTGAATTTAAAGAAGAATTACCTAATGTCACACTTCTCGGTACAGGTGGTACTGTAGCTTCTAGATTAGATTACAGAACAGGAGCTGTTCTCCCTGCATTCACACCAGAGGAACTTTTTTCAGCAGTTCCAGAGCTATCTTCAATAGTAAATTTAACCCCAAAGACACTTTATGAAATTTTAAGTGAAAATTTCCGTCCTGAATATTGGGTAAAAACAGCTGAATCAATAGCTAAAGAAATTGAAAGCGGTGCAGAGGGTATCATAATAGGCCATGGAACAGATACTATGTGTGTAACAGGAGCAGCTTTATCCTATTTTTTGAGAAACTTACCAGTTCCAGTTGTTTTAGTAGGCAGTCAAAGAAGCTCTGATCGACCTTCATCAGATGGAGCTAGAAATATTCTATATTCTGCCCAACTTGCAGGATACGAGAATTTTGCTGAAGTAGTCATCAATATGCACGGTGGAACAAGTGACAGTTATAATCTAATTCATCGTGCTACTCGTTGTAGAAAAATGCACTCATCACGAAGAGACACTTTTAGAACACTGAGTGATATACCTCTTGGAAAAATAGACGACGAAGGTGTAACTTGGTTTAAGAAAGATGTAAAACCAAGAATACCCGTAGAAGACTTTCAACTGGATGTTGAAATTGATGACCGTGTAGGTGTATTATATTTTTACCCTGGCCAAAATCCCGATATGCTTGATTCTATGGTTGACTTGGGTTACCACGGAATAGTTTTCATTGGAACAGGGTTAGGTCATGTAGGTACAGATGTTTATCCTGCTCTTGAAAGATGCCAAGAAGAAGAAATACCTGTTGTAATGGTTGTTGAACCATTGACTGGTTTTATTCAACTTCGAGTCTATGAAACAGGAAGAGATATGCTTGCCAGAGGAGTGATTGAAGGAGGAAACATGTTACCTTCTGCAGCTTATACCAAATTGATATGGGTGCTAGGTCATACAAGAGACATTAATGAAGTAGAAAGATTGATGCAAACTCCTGTAGCTGGGGAAATAACATATAGAGAAACTGTCAGAGGTTTCATGCATCTTCAAGGAGTTGAACCTGGAATAGATGAAATACTAAAGAATCTTTAGTTATAAAACGTTCATTGTCATTGCTAATTAAAGCTTTTTCCCAAAAACACTCTACATTATTTCCACTGTTTTTCCTTTTCTTAATTTTTGTACTTTAATTATTATAAGGAGAAGATAAGATTTAAACAATTTTGGTTAGGAAGGATGTAAAAAAGGAAGGTTGAAGGTTTTACTCTTGTTATTACTTCTTTTCTATGCATTTTCTGACAGCTGTTCTATTCTTTCTTTGTCTTCTTTGAGATTATCCTTGTGAGTATTAAGGGCACTACTAACATTAGGAGAGTAAACGTGAAGTTTAATTGAGATTCAACTGAATATTCATCAAGTTCATCAAGAGGATATAGATCTTCTGAACTTGCAGACCCATCAATAGAATAAGAACCTCTTCCTGACCAGTCTGACCAAAAATTACCTTCATTGATGGAACTATCATACCAAAAGTTGTTAGTACCATTATCACAAGCTTGTGAAGTTCCTCCTAGATTATTGTCTACAAAGGCATTATGATGAAAAAGACTATTATCAGAATCGGATCTCAAGTATACTCCATATTTTTCATTTTCTTGTAAAAGGTTGTAAGTAATGACACAAAAAGCAGAAAAGGCAAGATAGATGCCGTCATCGCTATTGTTGTTGCAAGTGTTGTTGATAATAGTCGAACTACCAGAACCCGAAAGATAGAAGCCTCTCCTGTTATTGCTGCAAGTGTTGTTTGCAATGGTTGAACTACCAGACTCCTCAAGCACAATGCCTCCCCAGTTGATATTGGTGTTACAAGTGTTGTTTGCGACAGTAGAACTACCAGAAAAGGAAAGCATGATGCCGTAGTGGTAATTGCTGTGGCAAGTGTTGTTAGCTACAGTAGAACTACCGGAAAACCAAAGACAGAGACCATAGTAGTTATTGCGACAAATGTTGTTGACTACAATAGAACCACCAGATTTGTGAAGCAAGATACCTTCCACGTTGTCGCTGCAAGTATTATTAATGACAGTTGCTGTTCCATCAGTTACATTATAGATATAAATGCCATACTTTACTGCGTCAATATAACAGTTACGAACAATGAAATATTTCGTTGTACCATTAATATAAATACCATTTAGACTAGTTGATGTAATATTATATCCTTCAATAAGATAAGGATCTTCTTCCGTTCCTGTTCCTGAAAAAACTTCAAAATCACTATCATGTCTTATCTCAATAGGATCATGAGGTGTCAACTCTAGCGAAGTAGTTTTGTTATTATTCTCTTCAGCAGTTATTTGTACATTGATATTTAATACGTAGATTGACAATATTAGTAGAAATAACAATAATATTGTTTTCTTTTTCATTAAATCACACTTAATTAAACTCTTTATCGAATATATATCTTGTGCAATAGATTCTTCCAGAAACAATCTTAACTAAAGTAATTTTCGATTTTATCAAAATTCTAATTGTATATCTAATCCCATGCGTGCCCTGCGCTTCCCAAGACTTGGTGATTCTTCTGTGCATACATCTTGCATAATTCATCGCGTGCAGGACCTAAGTATTTTCGAGGATCGAATTTTGAGGGTTTTTCCGCCAATATCTTTCTAACAATCGCTGTCATAGCTAACCGACCATCAGAATCAATATTTATTTTGCACACATTGTATTGTATCGCTTTTCTCAGTTGGGATTCAGGAATTCCAACAGCATCTTTCAAAGCTCCACCGTGACTATTAATTATTGAAACATATTCTTGGGGTACCGATGAGGAGCCATGCAACACTATTGGAAATCCTGGTAACTTTTTCTCAATCTCTTCGAGAATGTCAAATCGTAGAGGTGGAGGTACTAAAATACCTTCTTCATTTCGAGTACATTGTTCTGGTTTGAATTTATTTGCCCCATGCGAGGTACCAATCGAAATGGCTAAACTATCACAACCTGTCTGATTTCTAAACTCAATCACTTCTTCAGGTTTAGTATAATGACTCTTTTCTGCGGAGACATCATCTTCAACTCCTGCGAGTACTCCTAATTCACACTCAACAGAAACATAATGGGGTTGGGAATGGGCATATTCTACAACTTGTTTGGAGATTTCAATATTCTTTTCAAAAGGATGATGGCTTCCATCATACATTACAGAAGAAAATCCCATATCAATACATGATTTGCATATCTTAAAATCCATCCCATGATCTAAATGAAGTGCAATAGGAATAACTTTTCCATCCTTTTGTAATTCACGTGCGTATTCTACTACGCCTTGCGCCATATAGCGCAAAAGTGTTTGATTTGCATAATTTCGTGCTCCTTTTGATACTTGTAAAATAACGGGGGATTCCGTTTCGACAGATGCACGAATTATTGCTTGTAGTTGTTCCATATTGTTGAAATTATAGCCTGGAATGGCATATTTCCCCTTTATTGCTTTAGCAAACATATCTTTAGTGTTTACTAAACCAAGATCTGTATAATCGACCATGTTTAGTTCCTCAAATAAAATCTATTCTAAGTAATAGGGTGCAGAATCTACAAATAAACATTGTTAATTGAATTCGGATAAAGAAGCTTAGAATTAGAAGATAGTTTTTCGCTCTTCTATCTTTATGATCTCAAATTCTCCCCTAAATTTATACTTTTGGTGATACACTGATTAGCTCAGTCAAAAAGAAAACGGATGGAAAAAAGATGAAAAGAACAGAAACCAAAGAAAAACTAATAAACAATAAAAAACAAAAGAGTAACAAGAGCACAGTAGGAAGAAAAAATGGTAAGCTACAAATATACTTTCAAAATGCTACTACTAGGAGATGGAGCAGTAGGAAAAACATCACTAGTGCAGAGATTTATACACGGGAAATTTCAGTCAGGATACTTGATGACGATTGGTATGGAGCCATATTCGTTTTTTGCTGATATTGGTGACACTAAGGTTTGTTTACAACTTTGGGATATTGCTGGTCAAGATCGTTTTGCTTCTATGCGCCAAATTTTCTTTAAAGGTAGTTTGGGTGCCTTAGTTACCTATGATATTACTCGTCGTCAATCTTTTGATAACCTTAAAACTTGGATCAATGAAGCTCGCTCTGAGAGCCCTCGTATCATGCTTATGTTAGCTGGTAATAAAATCGATCTTGATGATCTTCGTGATGTCTCCACTGAAGAAGGCGCAAAATTTGCCAAAGACAATGGTATGATAGGTTTTATCGAAACTTCTGCTAAGAGAGGCGATAATGTTCCAGATGCCTTTTTATCCATGGGTGAAGCTATTTTACGAAGCATTGAGAAAAAGATAGCTTAATATAACTTCTATAATTGTTTTCCTAAGCCTCCTTCCTTTATTTGTGTTATTATGCACTTTAATTTCATACTTTTTTAGCCTTTTCTCCCAGCTGTTGTCTAATTCTTCTGGAGCTAATGATTATTCCTTTTTCATCGTAAACAAAAGGTACAACCAGAATTAGCAGATGATCTAGCCCGTTTAAATTTCGCAGTTTGTTAATTTCTACTGCTGTAGGGTAAGTTTCTTCTGTAGCTATTATGGCCTCTATATATTGATCTGTTAAAGCTGGACCATATCTATCATGAATTTTCATTGTTCGATGTTTTTGACATCCTCGTTCTTCAAGAAACAGTTGAACATTTCTTTCTCTTACTTCAAAAGGCTGAAGCAGATGAATAAATTTATCATTTCTACGCATTTTTCTTGCGAAACTTTCAGATGTTATTCCAACTCTAACATATTTAGAAATACTTATAGCTGCCTCCAATACCGCTTTATGACCAAGATGAAGATGATCAAATGTTCCTCCAAGAATAACTTCATCTAACCAAGTCACGCGAAACACCTAAACTGGTTTAAAATAAATTGCTCGTGTCTTTAAATGTTCGCTATTGACTTTGATTTGTTAGAAAAGTAAAATACTTACTTAAATTCTCTTAGAATCTTCTAAAACTAGCACTAAACTCTTGCACTAAATAGTGTTAAAAGAAATGTTTTTAAGGAAACAACCATTCTCCCGGTTAGTCACATCTCAACGATGTCAGTAAGTATCTGGATGCGTTCCGGATGCACAGGAAAGTTAAGTCCTTCCACGTGTTGCTTGGTACTAAGATCCGCGAGGTCTTGGGAAGGGTTATTAGCTGCGATACGTCGCGGCCATAGTGAAGGAGTAACACTCAGACTCATTCCGAACCTGAAAACACCGCTGAGAGAAAGACGATCTTTTTCTACAATAGTTTTTGAAATCATAATTGATTTACATCCAACTCTAATCTATCTATAAAAACTCTAAACTTACTTAGTTTCGTTAGAAAGTAAGAATTGGTGCCCCGAGCCGGATTTGAACCGGCGCCTAAGGATGTCTGCTCGGAGAGAACCACAGTCCTCAATTCTGCGACTATACTATCGGAGCTTTTTTTACTATTTTAATTTAAATTGGTCTCCCTTTCTTTATTTTGTTATTTGTTCTTCTTTTCTTTTTAAGACTTGCTGTTTGAAACTTCATGATAGTAACGCTGTTATGCTTATTTTTAGTTCTCCTTAAGAGAGATTTTTAAATACTGAACTTCTTTACTTTTATTGATGTCATCAGGTAAACTAATTATTCAATTGCATAATTTTAGCAGTATTCAACTTTGTCGCGATTTTATGAAAAGTGCGACTGGTCTAGGTTCTCGTGATATTGTCTTTTCTAAAGCAAGTGGTGCTGCTTCCTCTTCAGGTGTCCCCATTGCTCAAAAAATTGCTTACTCTCAGAAAGTTAATTTTCTTTATTTTCAAGATATTTCTGATACTATCGAGTTGCTTTCTCCTGATGAAGTTTATCTTTTCATTCGTCGTCCCTTTTCCAAAGAAATATTTGATTCCAAGTCCATAAGTGAATCGTACTCTGATGGAAAAACCATTCTTCTCGTTTTTGGGGGAGCTGAACCAGGTTTATCAAAGAAAGATTTAGATCATGGTACAGCTATCTACTTTGATAAAATTAACGAAATAGGTTGCCTTGGTGAACTAACCTTATCTCTTTATCTTATACGAAAAGAAATCGAATGAGATTTCTAAAAGCGATATTAATCCTCTTTTTCAATCATCATATTAACTATGGTCTGGAAAGCCTTTTCCGCATTATTTCCACTTTTTGCCGAAGTAAAAAGAAAAGTTGCATTTTTGTGTTTTTCAACTATTTGTTTCATATCTGTTTCTGTGATTTCTAGTTCTGCTAAATCGTTTTTATTCGCTATAAAAACAATAGGTTGATCACCGACAACTTCTCTAAAAGAATCAACCCAAGATGTGAGATTTTCGAATGTAATCCTCTTAGAAGCGTCACAAACTGCTAAAGCTCCCTCACTACCATAATAATATTTGCTCCTTATTTGTTTAAATACTTCTTGCCCTCCTACATCCCATAAACTTAGTGTAACAGTTCTATCTGCGTACTCAACATCTTTTTTCATTATGGTTGTTCCTAAGGTTATTTGGTATGTTGGGTTAAAGAGACCTGTCACAAATCGTTTAATAAGCGATGTTTTACCTACCCTTGCATCACCGATTAGGACTACTTTTTTTATGATTTGACTTTTCATAATTTTCTGTCCCATACAGATATTTAGTTACTATTATTAATGAACATATCTATCTCTATACAATGGTTCTTAGTAAAAAACTACTGAACCATAACCTACTACTTGGTTTTTAATTCCTGAAGAATCTCCCGATGTCGCATATTTCAAGATTTTTCCAGAAGATCTTCCCATTCTTTTTGCTGATTCAATTGTTACACCAATTGGTCCATGACCACACATTGAGACATTCAAATCCAATTTTATATCATATAACTTCTTTGTATCCATGTCTTCTACAGCTTGAAGCACTTGCAAATCTTGTTCTTTTGCTTTTTCATGAGTCTCATAATGTGTCAAATCTGAAGAAGCAATAATCACAATATCTTCTTTTTCACACACTTTTGCCAATATTTCGCCCAATATTAAGCAAACTTCATAGCTTTGGTTTATTAAACCAATAGGAATAAGTTTGAAAGGTTCATTGTAAATGTACTGTAAAAATGGTAATTGCACTTCAATCGAGTGTTCTCTTTGATGAGCTAAATCGTTCCTTTTTACTAAAGGATAAATATCCGCGATTTTATCTATAAGTTTATGATTTATTTCTACTGAACCAAAAGGAGTTTCCCACGTTTCAACCTTTTCAGGTAAAGCAATCTCTGGTCCGATCCCATGATGGTTTGGTCCAATAATGATAACTGTCTGTGGTTGTTGGAATTTGCTTAGTTCCAAATAACTCCAACTAGCAACAGGTCCGCTATACATATATCCGGCATGGGGAACTACAAAGAAAGGTTTAAGTCCGTCTTTTTTTTCATTCTTTGGAAGTTCTCCTGGTCCTAAATGGCAAGTAAAGGACGATTCTATTTCTTTTATTAAAGCTTCTTCATCTCTAGGATAAAAAGTTCCTGCAACTTGAGCGCGTCGTATCATTAACAATAACTTTATCTTTCTCAATAAAAAATCTATCCCTCAAAGCATTGATTTAACTGAATAGTGCAGAAGTCCCCATCCTTTAGATAGGGGGCAGTTCATGGAATGATGTGATAGTCAAGTTGCATATCATTCATTAAAGTGAGTATATATCTTGCTCTGTCGGATTTTAGATGAACTCCATTTATTTGTTTAATTTGTATAGTCTTTTTACCGTTTTTCTTTGTCTTATTGTAAAAATCACTAATTGCAGTCAACATTAGCATTAATGTATGATTGTCTTCATATCCTGCCAAAAGTTCTATGTTGTTAATATATTCAATTCCCTCTGCTTTTTTCATATGTAATGCGGCGAAAGGAAGTCCATTAATTAGCATTAATTCACCATATTCTGAGGGTAAAGACCTTTGAAACAGAGTCCTTGTTTTAAATTTTTGAAGTAGAAAAGAACGATATAAAACTAGCAAAGGATCGGCTCTTGGTAAATAGATTATCTCACTTTCTTCTATCTCGGGAACCTCACTTTCTTCTATCTCGGGAACCTCACTTTCTTGTTTGTAAAGAAAACCTGTTAAACTCTCCTCTATTTCTTTTGTAGTGTATTGAGCATCATTTTCTTCTTCTATAAAACGACCTGATCTTACTCCTTTTGATGCAATAAGCTCCCTTAAATAGATTTCAACTTGTGTGTTTGATAAACCTGTAATGTTTGCAATTTGCCTGATGGATAAAGGTAGATTGGTAGAAAGAATTCTATGAAGAATTTCTAACCATGCATCTCTTTGAGAAGAGATACTTTTTACCTGTGTGTTTTTTAGATAGTCTAAAACAGGATACCACACTATTTGATTAGATGAGGTTTTACCTTGTATAATTTCATTTGCATCTTCAAGTCTACTTAAAGTTGCTAAAATCACTCTATCTGATAATCTCAATCCTTCTCTAAGTTGCTTAAAATTGACCTTACCTTTTTGTTGTATGAAGTTAAGAGCTTTTTCCTCGAAAACACCAATCGATTTTGTGACACGTAATTTAGAATATAGAATATAGTCTGACGCCAAGATTAAACCTCGAGAGAAACCACCAAATTTTCCTATGGCAATCTGTTTACTTACTTGAAGATTAGTGATGATATTTTCCTTTCCTCTACTTGTCCTAACTTTAAGTGAATTTATTGGAAGAGGAACACCGATGTTTCTTATACCTTTGATAAGCTCCTGTTTAGTCTTAAATTCACTTTTCCTATTGAGATATTGAAGGTCATGAATAAATGGAAAAACATCTATCCAAGATATTCTTTTGCTTGTTTCTTGAGGAACTTTAACGTGTGATAGACTAGTAGTTAACTCAGAACCTCTTGAAATGAAACTTCTCTTTTTTAGTTGTTCATAGAAAAGTTTAGCTTGATTTTCTAAAGCTTCTGACTGTGTTTTTGGAAAAACCAGTATTTTCCCTTGGTTCTCTGCAAACTCTTTTACTTTTTTGATTATTTCTTCTTCATAATATGAATATTGACTTGTTTTTAGCAGATTCTGAACGTGTAAATCGTCATTAATAACCTTATAATCAAAGGAACAGATAGGCAATCCTGATATCATTATTAATATTCTTCTGGTGTCATCCATTATAGCAAAATCAGCAGAAGACCAATATCTAACTAGTGGATCATTTGCTGGTAAAAGTTGAAACTCAACATTTTCATTCGTTTCGTACAACTCAATGTACTGTTCTAGATGCTCCAGTTCATCTGTTGTTATAAAAGCTTCATAACTTGAATTTTCAATAAAATACCCTCTTATTACTCTCTCTGTTTCATAAAGATCTATCAAGCTAGTACTTACTCTACCTCCTGAGAGATTTAGAACTTTCATAACTTGAGGTACAGTTATTGGTCCAAAACTTTTGATAATTTGAAAAACCATTTCAGTTATAGCTGTTGAACGGCTCATTGTACCTTCATGTAAAAGTGATTCAGAGTCGTTTATTGTCCACTTTGAACCATCATAAAACATGAATATCTGGTAGTTTTCTCGTAACTCAGCAAGTATTTCCATAATTGTTTCTCTTTGTAAACCAAATTTACTTACAATCTTCTGACGTGTTGTAATATATTGTTCCTTAATGAATTCCAGAACTGACCTAGTTTCAGGTATTTTGTATTCAATATTGTCTTTTAAATTGCTGAAATAAAAAAATGGAAGCAAATCTTTGCTAACATATGTAAGCTTTTTCTCGATGAAGGGAGCTTGAACTATAAGCTTATTCTTGATTAGAGAATGAATAAGAGAACTGGAAAAAGTTCTCATACATGCATAAAGTGATTCTGAATCTTGGAAAAATGCAAGATTCTTAGAAATCGATATAGCATGCTTGTAGTTAATACCCATGTGTTGTTTTGTTAGGTTTTGTTTTTCAGCGAGATATCTTGCTAATTGTTCAAGAGACAGGCTAACATTTTCCTTTGTCATTTATTTCACCAACGAAAGCACAGAAATTCCATTAATTCGTTCAATCACTATACGTTTCACCTCCAGAGGATAAAATGAAGGGAGCGATTGAACTGCATTTATTATGTAATTGAATGTCATCTCTGTATTAACCCAAGGAGCTAGGTTCACGTTATTTACTCTGAACTTTTTATGATTAGAATCATCTAAGCTAAATTGAGCAGCAATTTTCTGATTTATTACCACATTGTAGCTTTTAATTGCAATATCAAACTGTTCTGGAAGTAAATCTCTCAAAATTACATTTGCAATATCATGTGGTGGAAGTAGGTAGTATTTCTCTTTAACTAGTTTAGGAATGTATTCGACTAGCGATTCTTCTTGTTTCTCAAGCATTTCTAGCTCTTCAAAATGTTTTTTAGTAATATAAAAGAAATGAATGGTGTCTTCTACAAATCTTCCGGCTAAGAGTTTTTCCTCTTCAACAAGTTTAGCTATTGCCTCTTTGACTCTTATTTTTGATATAACACTTGTAATTGACGCTCTTTCTATAATCTGTTCCTCCGTTGCTACTCCAAAACTTTTGACTATATCATAAATGTAATTTGCACGCAGTTCTAAATTTTCCCCTTCTAATTCAGGAATAAAATTCTGTAAATCCCAGTATTCTTGAGGTTTAAAGGTTGTACTAATCTTCCTAACACCTATTTGTACATTTGTCTCCAGAGCATTAATAGCTGTTCTCACAGAAACAATTGAATCACCAGATTTGTTTGTAAGTTGAGCTATTGTAGAGTTTCCTTTTTGTATCAGTTTATAGATTGACACGTGTTCTTGTTTTATTTGCTTCCTTCGTCTCAATCCACTTTTTCTATAACGAGCAAAGCGCAATGAGTAGAAATCATTTCCCAGATAGATTATTTTCTTTTCTTCCAGTAATTTATTAAGAAGATACAATGTGACTGAAGAGATATTGTCAGGAAATCGTGCAAATATTTCTTCCAAACTTAACCAACCAAATTGATTGATTAGCGCAAGTAAACTATCAGTGTTCAACGCAGGATAATCGATTCTAAGCCACAAAATATCCATAATGAATTTTTCAACTAGATCCTTCTTGAAAACACGAGTGATTGTTTCTCCTCCCACTAATGTATCTTGAATCAAACGAAAGCCTGTTTTAATGAAAATATCGCGAATTATTCCATTACTCTTGGATAATATTGACCTTCCATTAATATCTTCAATTTGAAGACTTAGAACTTTATGAACATTCCTTGTATATGACGTTAATTCAGAAGCGATTTTCTGAAGCAATGAGAAATCAAAAATTATATCCGCATCAATTTTTAAATCATACACTTGTAAATATCTTCCCCGATGAAGTTTGTATTCGATCGAACCAATGACTGAACCATCCAAAAGTATGGGGTCAATGTGGCCTTCTCCATAGATGTCCCGAAGGTGCATCCTTAATCCGAGTTTTGCAAAAGGATCATTTCTGGGTATTATCACTATCCTTTCGTTTGTTGATTGCATATTGTTGATTAAATTAGCTTTAATTTTCACTATTTGCTCATAACGTTCTTTGGTTAGATAGTAATTTGTATCTCTTTCAGTTAGTTTTTTCTCTAAGACATTCTTTGCTTTTAGAAGTTGTTTTATTATACTTTCAACATCACTATATCTAAACCCAGAAACTTGAGTAAGCTCAACAACTGAAACGGGCCCTAGCGAATGAATATGTTTCAAAATTATGAACTTTTGACTCTCCTTGTATGATGGTAGTGTGTTTATATTCAGATATTTAGTTGAAATATCATATACATTAGGTGTGAAACGCTTCGGAATAAAAGACTCAAAATGTAACGACTTCCTAACTAAATGTAGTGTTTTATCCAATAACATTATGCTTTCTTGCGTTATATCACTATCCAATTCTGCATATTCGCTGATTTCTCTCTTAGTCAATGATCCATACTTTTTAATCGTAGATAATACTTTATTTTCAACACTTGTAAACTGAATTTTGTCACCATATGATGAATAATAATGAGGGAACACTTCTCTGCTAACATACGCTAACCTATTATGACTAAAACGTCCACGAATCAATTCATTCTGCTCAATCAAGCTTCTTAACCAATCTAATTCGAAATTTTGTATTCGTATATTCAGTGAACTTAAATCTTCTATCGATCCAAAATCACCCAAAATATTAAGAACAGCTTCTTTCCCAGTTATTTTCCTGTCAAGATATTGTTCAACAATAAAATGATACCTCACATAATTCAGATCTTCATTTGATAGTATTGTTGAATCTATACTTCTATTACTTAGGTTTCTTAGCAACTCTCTATCTTCTAAGGTTATATATTGGTGATCGGTCGTACCCTCTACAAATTGACCTTTCAGAATCTTGTTGTCTTGCTCAAACTCTGATAAAGATCTATCTACTTTTTCTTCTTCAATTTTCAAATATTCTGCTATCTGACCCTTTGTAGAAGGTCCATGAACTTTTAGATATCTCAGTAAAACTTTTTTAAGACATTCTTCAGGATCAAGATTCTTTGTTTGGTTAAGAATTTCTTTCGGTATTTTGTTCTCGATTAGCGTATACTTCCATTTAACCTTTCCTCTGTAAAATTCAAAATTGGTTCTTGTTATTAGAAAATTCTGTTCTAGTTTGTATAAACTAGAAAACACTCTAATCTCTGTTTCATTAAGGACATTTGTAATATCTCTTGAAGATAGTTTGTCATTCGTTTTAAGAAGAACAATTATACTTTGACCTAAATCATCGAGTTCAGTAGATTTAACATATATATTCCAAAACAATGGAAAATCTAACGTTATAATGGATCTATTATCATTTCTAGAAACAGGAATTGAGACTAAATCTCCGCTATTATGCAAATCTAAAGTCCAAGAGCGTATTTTTTCTGGATCTATTATGCTTAGGTGGTATATGCTTGGAGGAAGACTTTCTATTACCCTGAGAGGAGCTAAAGCTTTTATTGCATTTCTTAAATACCTCGTTGAAGAAATAGGGAATTCAGGATTCTTATAACTACGATTATTGAAAATTCTTTCTACAAGCTCTTTACTGAACAGAATCTCCTTTGTCCCTTCTTTTCCATATACTCTCTGTAAAACTTGTTGGTGAAGCTCTCTGAGTAACGCACTTCTATCGGCTATCTGTACTACATCTGCAACTCCAAGTAAGACTATACCATGAGCAAATGGACTTGGGAAATCTGAGAAGGGGGTAATATGGAAGTTAATCTCGCCCTTTTCAAGTCCTTTTAATACTTTAATAGAGTTTTTTATATCCATATAATCTTGAAGTATTTCTCTGTAGGTTTCCTTTATTACACAGAAGTTCTCGTCATGTTTAATCGTAGGAAGAATTCTTTTTGCATTTTGTGATTGTCTAGACACAGGAATTGGACGATTACCGCTATGTCTTAAAATCATTAGTGCTCTGTTTGCTACATGTCTAAATCTTAATTGAAAAAGTTCTGTATTGACTATTGCTTGTTTTAACAAAATTTCAAGATTATCAGAAGTGACCATGGAAGGAATTATTGTGAGATCTATGATTTTATCTAAAGGAAGGATGAGAATAAAACCATTATCGTTAACTGCTGAAGCAACGTCCGCTCCAAGCTTTTTGCCTATAGTATACGCGTAAGATCTAGAGAGTGTATCGTTAACTCTTCGTCCATAATACGCATGAAAAATAATGTTCATTCTTCCCTGAGGGTCAATAAAAGATTCAACAAGCATCATTTTATCTGATGGTACTGCATTCAAAAACAAAACTTGTTCATTAATATATTGTACTATTGTTTTAGCAATCACTTCATCGCATTTGAAAGAGCTCATAATCCATTCTTTGATTTCTTCATGATTTTCTTTCTTGATTTTTTCAGCTACTAAATCGATGAATCTTCCAATTTGTAGAGAAAGCTCAAAAGAACGAGGTAACATTTCTCCTACCCAGCTAGGAACTGTAGGTCTTCGTCCAAAAGCTTCAGATACTATTACTCGCGATCCTACAGTTCGTTTGAATTGGTAAGTATGACTTCCTAAAACAATAACATCTCCAGTCGTAAGTTTCTCAACAAAACTTTCAGATAACCTACCTATTCTGGTTCTATAAGTTTCCAGCTCTACACTGAAATCAGCATTATCAGGTATTGTCCCTATGTTTGTATAAAAAAGCAATCGAGTGTTTCTCTTTTTCCCAAATGCTTTTTCCTGATGGTCATACCAGATTTTTCGGTATACTTTTCGCTCCTCTATTTCTAAGTTATAACCTCCAAGATATTCTAAAATGTTAATGAAATCGTCGTAATTTAGATTTCTGTAGCTATATGAACATCTAATCATTTTATAGGCATCATCAACATTCCATCTCTTAACAATTGAAAAACCTACAAGGAGCTGGGCAAGAACATCTAAACAATTCTCAGGAATCTGTACCTTGTCAATATCTCGAATATACGTGCTTTTTGTGAGTACAGAACATTCTAAAGCATCATCACGATCGGTTACTAGTAATCTTCCTTTAGCTATTTTATCAATGCTATGCCCACTTCTTCCCACTCTTTGAAGATATTTAGCTACGGATTTAGGTGACCCTACTTGCGAAACTATTTCAGCACTACCTATGTCAATCCCAAGTTCCAAAGAAGTAGAGGATATTACAGCTAATAACTCGTTATTTTTCAGCTTATCTTCTACATCTAGACGAATCTCACGCGAAAGGCTTGAATGATGAACTGCAATAGATGAAGCATATTCTGGACCAAGAAATTCCTTTAATTTGAAAGCAACATTCTCAGCTCCCTTCCTTGTATTTGTAAAAACAATCGATGTTTCATGGTCTAGAATTAAATCTGCGAGAAGTGTATAAATCCCTTCTTGAGCAAGAATATAGGGAGTATGAAGAAGATCTTTGACAGGACTTATAACCTCTAAATCAAATTTCCTTAGTGGTGGAAGGTTAGCTATATAACAATCCCTCTCTTTCCCATCAAGATTACGTCCAACTAAAAACCGAGCAATTTCCTCGATTGGTGCTTGAGTAGCACTCAAACCTATTCGAGTAAATTCTTTTTCTACTAATTCTGCCTGTAAGTACTCAATGCATAAAGAAAGAAAAGTTCCTCTTTTGTTGTTACTTACTTCATGAATCTCGTCAATTATTACCCAATGAACATTCTTAAGATGCAAAGAAAATTTTGGGGATGTGAGAATTAAACCTAGACTCTCAGGGGTGGTGATTAATATTTGGGGTGGAGTTTTCAGCATCTTAACCCTTTCAGACTGAGGTGTATCTCCTGTCCTTACCCCAACTCTAATTTTTGGTGTAATGATATTATTAGAAGCTGCTAAATCTTGTATTCCTTGTAAAGGCTCCTCTAGATTCTTTTTAATGTCATTTCCAAGAGCTTTCAGAGGAGAGATGTATAAAACATAAATTTGATCTTTTAATGTACCTTTTTTAGCTTCAATAAATAGTTCATTGATGGCAGCTAAAAAAGCTGCAAAAGTTTTTCCAGAACCAGTTGAACTGAAAATTAATGTGTTTTTTCTAGCGTGAATTGAAGGAATCGTATATAACTGTGGTGGAGTAAAACCTGAGTGGAATTTTGTAGTGAACCAATCTTTTATTTCATCAGCTAAGAAAGAATATATTGATGAGCTAGATGAAGGTTGGTCTATGTAATAGAGAGTCATGGTGTCATTTCAATGTTCAGATTTGAGTATAAAATGGTTACATTTAAACAGCTGTATCTACTTTTCTTTTCCCCATTCCATATGAAAAGCTGATTCTCCATCTCTGTAATAATTCCTTAACTCCTTTCTTATTGAGTAACCCAAGTTCTTGTACATTTCTACGGCAGCAATATTTGAAACTCTTACTTCCAGATAAACAGTCTCAATTTTGTGCTCTATCTGCTTATTCATTATATATTTCATCATTTTTGTGCCTAGTCCGCTTCTACGATATTGAGGTAATACCGCTATTGAGATAATATGACCTTTGATTGATTGAAGGCCTATAAATGAAGAAAGAGGTCGTTCAGTTCTTGATAAAACATATCCTTGAATCTTCTCATCAATTTCTGCTACAACACAACCATAACTATTTTCACTGATTATTCTATAGAAGAAATCAAAAGAATAGTTTTCAGGAAGGCACAACCTGTTTATTTTAATAATATCGTTTATGTCTCCCAGTTCAGCTTGACGAATTGAGATAAGGGCTTCCATTTTACAACCTTAACTGTGTTTTAAAAACTATATTTTTCAAGTTTTTGATAAATACTTTTTATTTTATATATTTCTATTGACTGTTTGTTCTCTCGTTAGTGAAAATATTCTTAAAGCTCCAAACAACAGCACATTCACTGCAGATGAGTTTGACACGCTTAAAAATTATAGAAGAAGCAAAGAGAATGGCTTCAATATATGACCATACACCTAGCTTACTCTATCATTGGATAGAGACTTTTGGTATAGAGAATACAGAGTACTTACTCAGAAATCTTCGAAAACCACTTGAAACATTGTGGGTTCAAGTTAATACTAGTAGAGTAGATATTGATTCAGTAAGAGATATGTTAGATGGAATGGATTTCAAAGTTAAGAAACACCGTTATTTTGAGGATTTTCTAGAAGTAGAAGTTGAACTAAGAGAGTTAAAGGATGATGGTATTAGATACCCAAGAATTATAGTTGATAGAGAAGCAATACCAAATGCTGCTCTAGGAAAAGATATTCTTACTGCTGATATAATCAATTATGATAAGTTCGAAACAGGGGATACTTTAAGGATAGTATATAAGGGAGAAAGACTATTGGCGTTAGGAAAAGCAGAAATCAGCAGTGAACTTATATCCACAGCTCCACAGAGAGTTATCGCTAAGAATACTAGCTCTCTTGCTTATGCACCACCATTAACTGAACTTGAGTTTTATCGAAGGGGTTATTTTAGTATTCTAACTCCAGTTCAAGCAATTGGAATAAAATCAATGTATCACAGCACAAAAGATAACATCCTCATCATGTCAACAGATAATGGTGAAGCTGCAAGTTATATATCTGAGTTGACAGATCAAAAAGTTCCGATTACAGCTATTGCACAAAATAAAGAGCATTCTAGAGTTCTTCAGAAAACATTTGCTAGAACAAAATCAAAATCCGTGCGAATATTGGTTGATACATTTCCTCAATTTGTAAGAATAAACCAGGACATAAAATTTACGAGCGCTTATCTTGAACTTAGAAATTCTCGTTCTTCTGTAATTCCTTCGTTTAGATCTAACCTTTCAATTTCTGCACTAGAAAAGATGGTTAAAAAACAAATTAGAATAACTAGCAATCTCTTCAGATGTCTTTATGACCAAGCTTCAATCACATATGTAACACATTCTATAGATAACTTTGAAAACGAGAAAATCTTTGAGAATCTAGTTTCAAAATCCTACTATAAAAGCCAAAGTTTCCCGCAGGAAATAAGAGAATATCAAAATAAAGGTGATTTTTCAACTAGATATATCAAACCAGCAGAAGAAGATAAGATAGCATTAGAACGAAAAATATCCACGATTTTTCTAGACCCACTAAAGATAAAAAATACTGGAGGGTTTATTGCCAAATTTAAATTTACTCCAAAGAAAATAGAAAACTAGCAATATAATAGAGAAAAAAATTAAAAAAACTAATTAAAATTGGAGAAAATGTATATGACTGTCTCTGACTGCAGTGTTCGTAATCATCCAAGAAAATTTATATTATTCAATTGTGTTAAAACTGAAGAAAAAAAGAAATAAAATTGTAACATTAACTTATATTGGGCTTTTTCATACGTTTTCGAGAGATTATCCATGTGAGTAGTAAAGGAACAAAAGATATTAGGAGAATTAGTGTAGGAAGTATTTGATATTCACCTATAGTATATTCAGCAGGTTCATCAAGAGGGTAAGGGTCGACTGAACCAGCATCACCAGCAATAGAATAATTGCCAGTTCCTAACCAATCAGACCAGTAATTACCTTCATTGGTGTTTAAGTCATACCAGATGTTATTTGTTCCATTATCGATTGCTTGTGAAGTACCTCCTAGATTATTGTCTATGAAAGTATTATGATGAATGGAATTACCTTCAGAATAACTAGCTATTTTTATTCCATAATCTTCATTTTCTTGCAAAAGATTGTAAGTTATAAGGCAATAATAAGCACCACCCAAATAGATACCACTATCATTGTTGTTATTACAAGTGTTGTTGGAAACAGTAGAATTACCAGAACCAGCAAGAAAGATGCCATCATTGTTGTTATTACAAGTGTTGTTGATAAGAGTGGCATCAGAATCTGTCAGATAGATGCCACTATCATTGTTGTTATTACAAGTGTTATTTGTTAGAGTACCTCCATCAATATTCCACAGCCAGATACCATCAAAGTTATTGCTTGTACAAGTGTTGTTTGTAAGTGTGCCACCAGAAAAATAATACAGCAAGATACCATGAAAGTCATTGCTTGTACAAGTGTTGTTGATAAGAGTAATATCAGAAGAATCTGCTATTATGATTCCACTATCTTTGTTGTTGTTACAAGTGTTATTAGTAAGAGTAGAACTAGGAGAATCATCCAGAAAGATGCCTCTGTAGTTGTTATTACAACAAGTGTTATTAATAAGAGTAATACCAAGAGAATCCAAACAAAAACCATTATCGTTGTTGAAACTACAAGTGTTGTTGATAAAAGTAATACCAGAAGAATCATGAAGCCAGATACCATCATTGTTGTTGAAACTACAAGTGTTGTTGATAAGAGTAATATCAGAAGAATCCCTCAGATAGATCCCATCGTGGTTGTTGTTTGTACTTGTATTATTAGTTAAAGTGATTTGATCACAGAAAAGGATCTTTATCGCTGTACTTGCATTTGTTATTACTTGATTTCGTACATTTAAATCTGTACAATTTACAATGAGCATTTGTCCATAGATAGAATCGGAAAAGGTTGTAGAACTGACATTAACAATAAAACCAAACAGTTTTCCATTAATCCAATTGTCCACAACTGTATAAGTGGTATATGCTTCAATGTTTGTCTCAAAGATATCTAGTCCATCATTACAAGTATTACCGATAATAATTGCACTTGGAGAATAAACTATACGGATACCATAAGCGTTGTTTTCTATACAAGTATTATTTATAATCGTAGCACCAGAAGAACCCCATAGATTTATGCCAATGTAGTTGTTAATACAAGTATTATTTATAATCGAAGCTGTTCCTTGAGCAACATATCCAATGTAAATACCCCTGCTACCCGCATCCACATAACAGTCACGAATAACAAAATATTTAGTTGTTCCACTGACAGATATGCCCCTGTCACTTGTTGTATTAATTTCATATCCTTCAATAATATAAGGATCAATATCTGTACCTGAACCTAGAAAATCATAATCTGTAAAATTTTCATCAGAAATGATTTCAAAAGGTTCATGAGGAATAAGAGCTGAAAAGGAAGAATCTCTTCCATTGTATCCATTAATTGCAGGTACAACAGTGGTTGACATTTCAAAATTAAGAGAATAGAGGAATAGTATTGTTACAACTATTCCCCCTATTATTTCTTTTGAAAGAATAGAGCTATTTTTCATTTCTTTTCACCCGTTAGCTTAATAATAATGTACTATTATCAAAAGTAATAAACTTTCTTGTCTACTTTGTTGTAACGAAAGAATAGATAAGAACTAAATAATAGAATCCTAAATAATTTTGTATATTAAAATCTCTCAAATTAGAGAATTTAAGGAAGAGACCATAACAATTCCAATGACAGAGAAAGTGGCTCTTCATGTTCCTATACGAAAGATGAGAGTATATAAATTTTAAACAAAATACTGGAGGATTTATTGCCAAATTTAAATTTACTCCAAAGAAAATAGAAAACTAGTAACATGATAGAAGAAAAACGTTTATATTTTACAATCCTTTTGATTCTAATTCGTTAATAAGCCAAATAAATGCTTCTTTAACACCCTTTCCATGTAAAATGGAACAATCAAAAACAGCAAAAGTGCGATCCTTCAAATCAAGATGAAGTCCTAACATCTGAATCAATAATGGAGCCTCAACAGCTCCAGGAAGATCCTGTTTGTTAGCTAAAATAAGAATAGGGACGTTTTCCAAGTATGGATTATTGAATACATGTGTTTTTAATACATCTCTTGCCTCTGGCAGTCTTTCGATATTCGCTGCATCCATTACAAATATTACACTCTCTGTCCCCGGATAGTGTGCTTCCCATAGGAATCTGAAATGCGATTGTCCTGCTACATCTATTGCAGTTATTGTCCATCCCTCAAATTCAAAACTTTCTATGTTCTGACCGATTGTAGGCGTTAAATTCTCTGTAAAGGTACCAAAACGCATGTAACGAGTTAAAGTTGTTTTTCCCGCAGCATCTAATCCTAAAATTAGAATCTTTGCTTTTTGTTCCTTTTTCATCTTCGTTCTTAACCATGAAGAGAATGACCCAAGCATATTTTTTTCAATCCGTCGGTTATATTAATTTTCTAAAGCCGTTTTATAAGCGTTTTTATATTATTTTTCCTTTATCAAGTGATTGTTAAATTTCTCTTATTAAAGTTTTTTCAGATATGCAAAGTATCTAATATAACACCTACATGTTTCTTTAAAATATTTATTGTAAAGGTAAGTGTTAATACTATATACCTCCACCTATAATCCTAATTTTTTTGCTGTGATTCATTTACTATTCCTTATGAAGATAAAAAAACAGATTAAAACATATCGCTAATCTAAACACTTTTAAGATATTGTTTTGACGGAAGGATGTGATTTCACACCATATTTTGGTGATTTTTTATGAGAAACCAGAAAAAGGATTACATCCCAAAAGAAATGATTTCTGATAAAAAGGTAGTTATAGGTCCTGACCACTTTACACGTTTTGAAAGAGCTCGAATTGTTGGAGCTAGAGCACTGCAACTCAGTCTGGGTGCTCCTATTCTAATCCAAGCTGAAACATTCGAAGGGAAATCTCCTCTCGTTATAGCTGAATTTGAATTACGTAGCAAAGTCTTACCTATCAGTATCAAAAGAGAAAGACCTAATAGAGACTATCAAATGATTCCAATCCAAAAATTAAGAGATATTCAAGCTCTCAGAGAATTTTGAAGATTGACGACTGAAAATTCTCATCTAGAGAAAAAATTAAATATGCACAACATTGCAAAAAGTAAATAGAAGTGACTAGGATGACCAAGATACCAGAGACGATGTTTAAATACTGTCCTAAATGCGGAAAACATAAAACAATGAAAGTGAAACAGGAGAAATCTGCTAGAAGAAAAGGTGGATTGAGCGCTACTGCAAGAAAAGAAAAACTCCGAAGGAGAGGATACGGAAACCTAGGAAAATACAGCAAACGACCAGTCACTCAAACAAAAATGGCTTCTAAAACTTCTAAAAAGGTGGATCTTCGCCTTTCTTGTCCTGATTGTGGTAAAAAATGGGTTTTGTCATACCCTAGAGCAAGACGCGTTGAAATGGTTAAGAAAGAATAGGTTTAGTGTCTGTTTTTCTTTATTTGATGGTTTTCTTTGAGCACACTTCAAAGACCTTAAATAATTGTCTAAATCACAAGCTAATCAATGAGCATGCTTTACGAGATAGAAGGAAAACAATTATTTAAGGATAGTAAAATTCCTGTTCCTCGATTTAAAGCTTATACTGATAGTGATACTATCAAAGCTTTTGCCGAAGAACTTAACAGTAATGTAATGATGGCTAAAGGTCAAGCTCTTTCTGGAGGAAGAGGGAAAGCAGGTTTAATCAAAAAAGTGACAACTGATGAAGCTGAAGATTACATTCAGAGTATTCTTGGTCAGAACCACAAGGGAAAACCTATTGATCTTGTAATGCTTGAAGAACCATTAGAAATCGAGAAGGAATATTATCTAGCTGTTATGTTAGACAACACTTCTGGTCAGTATCTCATTCTTGCAAGTTCAAGAGGAGGAGTTGATATAGAAGATATTGCGGAAAATTACCCTGATGAGATTTTTCGAGAGACTCTACCTATCTTTACTGAACCATTTCCATATCAGTTCATGGAATTAGGAAAAAAATTGGGATTCGTAGCTCGAACATTAACACAGTTTACAAGCCTTATGACAAACATGGTTAACATGGCAATAAAGAACGATCTTACACTTATAGAAATCAATCCGTTGATTTTAACACCTGATAAAAAGATTATTGCAGCAGATTCTAAAGTAGTTATAGATGGTAATGCATACTATAGACAACCAAAGATAGCTTCATTGAAATCTCAACGTGATAGACACACCGATTTGGAATATGAAGCTGATGAAGCTGGTATTAGTTATGTCCAACTTGATGGAGAGATAGGCATTATCGCAGGTGGAGCAGGTTTATCCATGGCAACATGTGATCTTCTTGAGTTCTTTGGAAGTTCTCCAGCAAATTTCTTAGATGTAGGAGGAGGAGCTGGTGATATAAAGATTGAAAAATCGCTTGAAATCCTCTCAAATCAAGATATCAAAGGAATTTTCATAAATTTCTTTGCAGGTATCACTCGATGTGATGATGTTGCTCGAGGAGTTATTAATGCAACAAAAAAATTCAATATCGCTGTTCCTGTAGTAATCAGATTAGTAGGTACAAATGACAAAAGAGGCATTCAAATCTTAGATGAAAATGGTATCAAAGCTTATGGAGAAATGGTACCTGCAGCTAAGAAGATTGTTGAATTAGTTAAAGGAGGAAATTAAAATGGCTATTCTAATAGATGAAACAACTAAAGTAATTGTTCAAGGAATCACGGGAAAGCAAGGAAATTTTCATTCAAAATCTATGATAGATTATGGCACAAAAATCGTTGCAGGGGTTACTCCAGGAAAGGGTGGTCAGGAAACTCTAGGAATTCCTGTTTTTGATTCTATGAAAGAAGCTGTAAATGACACTCAAGCACTTGCTTCTGTCATATTCATTCCATCAAAGTTTACCTATTCTGCAGCAATGGAAGCTATAGAGGCAGGTGTCCAACTTCTCACCATAATCACAGAAGGTGTTCCAGTTAAAGATACAGCTAGAATCAGACAAAAAGCTATTGATAATAATGTCATTTTAGTGGGTCCTAATTGCCCAGGACTTATTACTCCTGAAGCGAGTAAAATCGGTATCATCCCTGGTGAAATATGTTCAAAGGGCAATGTAGGTATTGTTAGTCGTAGTGGGACTTTAACTTATGAAATTATCCAAAATCTTTCAATAAATGGTTTGGGACAATCCTCATGTGTAGGGTTAGGAGGAGATCCCATTAAAGGAATAGGTTTCAATGAGTGCCTTATGATGTTTGAACAAGACCCACAAACTAAGTATATTGTTATGGTTGGAGAAATAGGTGGGACAGGAGAGCAAGAAGCTGCCAATCTAGTGAAAAAGGAGATAACTAAACCTGTATTTGGCTTTATAGCTGGTCAAACAGCTCCTCCAGGAAAACAAATGGGACATGCTGGAGCCATAGTCCACGGGAAATCAGGAACAGCTAAGGAAAAAATGAGGATTCTTGCTGAAGCAGGAATTGCTACTGCTGAAACTCCAGGTCAAATACCTTCCTTGATAGCTAACAATCTCTAAAATTTCTTTTATTCTTTTCTTTTTGTTTTGTTTCAATATCATGTAAAAGTAAACTCAAGGGGAGTAAAAATTTGTTCATAGGTTGCAACTGGATAATCTTGACCGAATCTTAGATGAACTTGATATGAAATGCTGATAGTGAGATTTTTCGTTTTATCAAAAAGGCTAGTAGGGAAGACAAAAGACCCACTTATATTGAAATTTCCTTCTTTTTGGTAATAAGAATTCCAAGTCATCGATGCTATAACGTTTCCTTCTTGTATTCCTTCTGCTTCAAATGCTTTTAGAACTTTATTCCATGAGCCGTCATGTTGGATATATATTTCGAAAGGTAAGAAAATAATTTCTTCAGATGATAAATAACCTTCATTAATTTTTCCAACTTCCAAATTATAAATCCTGACAGTTGAGATATTAGGAGACTTTAAGAGGGAATCAATAACTGGAACTAAAATTATAATCAACAGAATTGAACTAACGGCTATAATTAGCTTAATTCTCTTCCTTTTATCGGTGAAAAGGCTTTTTGAACTTGCTAGAAAAGCTTTCCATTGAGTAATGAAGAACAATTTAATAGAATCTTTACTCAATGAGAATTTCTTCGACTCTTTTGTTGCTTCAATTGTATCAGATTTAGTTTCTTCACTTTCTTCTTCTCCCTTTTTCTTATCAGGCGCAAAAAGTAAGTAAATAGCTATAATAGCAAGAAAACCAATCACAAGATATCTGAGTCCGGGATTTTCTGTTAACCAAAGGCGTACATGACCTATTTTTGGAATCATAAAAGTAGTTTTTCCTTGGACATCCTCAAACGGAATTAGGGTAGACGTATCATTATACCAATCTATATGATTATTCCTATACAAATTATCTCCACTAACGCGATAGTAGTAATGTTCTCCATTTGAATCTTCAATTATTGTGATATTAACAACACGATGAATAATCAGCATTCCTTGACTGGAGAATCGATGCGATTCATAGACAATTACATCTCCCATTTTAATATCTTCAGGATTATCTTTCACAAGGATAAAAAGATCGCCTTTATCGTAAGTAGGACACATGCTAGATTCATAAGGACAGTAGCCATTTTCAATGACAACTAGAGAAATACCAAAAATTCCTCCAAACATTAATTTGATGACAAAAAATAAGATTAAACCAATCGTAATCATGATCGCTGTATCTTTCCAACTTACTCTAGCTAGATACTTTTTTAGCATTGAAGACATTATGACACATCTCTTATGAACAGTTTAAAATATTTTCGTCGTTATATTTTACTTGTAGTCTTTTATTTAGATTTTCTTTTAACTTGACATGGCAGAAGTACTCTTCCTTAAGATAGAGGTAGTTCATTTCTCAAAGTTTAAAATTGCCTGCTGATTTACTTATAATTATGAAACAAACTAGACTTTTAGCTGATATTAAGAGTATTAGCTTCGCAAAAGAACTATTGATTGGAAAGAAGGTCACGCTTGTAGTCAAAGGATTCTTACGTGATTCTGCTTGGAAGTTAGGCGAAGAAAGTGTTCAAATTGATCGTGATAATAAGGTTTTATTTTTAAAAATCCCTATTCATAGAGATTCAAATCAGCTAGCTATGCAAGTTATTGAGAATTTCAAGAAGGAAATTGATTTAGTTTTTCCAGATTCTGGCAAATGGTTAATTAGATGTAACAATATCTCTGAAGAAATTAAAGTAAAAAGCTAAAAACTACGAATAATGAGTTTTTATTTAAGGTTTTTTTCTGATGTATCGAAAAAAACATATCATACAAATCTTTTAATATTAATACAAAGGATTTTTGTCGGTATAAAATGGATAAAAATACACCTCTAATTGAACTAGCTCTTGAATATCTAAAGAGTTTTGGGACTATATCACACGATTTGTCTTTGATTCAAGGACCCTCTAAACACTCTATTGAGTTTTTAATAATTATTAAGGACATGTTAGTTGGAGTTTGGGTACTTGATTGGAAAAGAAGTGTTGGTACAGATAAAATAATACATATTGAACGAATAATTCAGAGATCAAACCTGAATGGTGGCTTTGTTCTTTCAAATAATTTTTCACCAAATGCTAAAGAACTGGCTAGTTCCACAAATACGCTTGAACTCATAGCAAGAGCTGAAATTTTATACCATACTTGAAGCTTTTAACTGAACATAACAGAAGTTCCCTTTCTTTAGGTGGAAGTAATTCACCCTTGTTTACTTCCACAAAAAGCGCAATAGTAAGAATCATTTGGTAATTTGTATCCACATCTCACGCAATAGACACCAGTATCTTCCTTTTTGGGTTCTGAATAGTACAACTTCTCCAAAGATCTTTGTACTAAATCGATAATGGCAAGCATTCCATTTGTGGCTGAATCTATATATTTCTCATTTGTCAAAGAGTTGGATTTCAATAAAATTCTCGAGAAACCAAACAGATTCGTAGGAAGATCAGCTAATTTTGAATCTGTTTCCTTCATCTTTTTTGTACTAACATATCCTTTAGATCCAACAATTATTTTATCAAAAAAGTCATTAAGATTGAGTAAATCATTATAACAAGAGTGAATCATCGCGTCTTCTTTTAAACCCCTAATATATTCATTGGGGCTACCATCTATCTTTATTTCACCTGATTTCTTAGATATAGTAACTATTCCATTTCCATTTATATTTGAGTCATCGACTAACCATAAAATATCTAAACACACAGCTTTTTTCAGTTTGTAGAATCTTGCAATGATTCGCGAAAAAGCTAACCCTTGTAGTTTAAAACCGTAATAATAATTGTCTTTACTATTTTCAGAAAAGTAGAGATCTGGATACAAAGAATTTCCACTAACAGTACCTTCGTAAATAGCACTTATAGCTTGGAATAGAATGTTAGCTGCTGTATCCATTTCCTTCAAAGTCTAAGTGACACACCATAATATAAACCATTGTGAATAAGCAATTAATAACAAAACTAAATATATAGTACCAGTACCATCGCTACTTTTTTAAATAAACAAGTAATATCTTTAACATCACATTTGTGAATTAATAAGGTGAAAAACATGAAAAAACGAGGAGTTTCTCCAGTAATAGCAACAGTATTGCTCATTGCTCTTGTAACAGCTGCTGCGGCAATTGTTTTCCTAGTAGTAATTCCAATGCTTCAACCAACTGCAGTACCAATTTTCGTATACCAAAATGGATCAACAGATATTGGTAGTGGAAATAGACAGTTTATAGTGAAAGTAACAGCACAAGGTGGTCCGTTAACTATTGATGCTGTATCAGTAGCACCAACTGTAGTATTCGATGTTGTGAATTCAACGTATGTTACTATGATAGGGCAAGTGATAGGAGCAGAAGATCAAGAATCATTGATATTCCAAGGAGCTTTTGTAGTAGGAACAGAATACACATTGACCTTTTCTTTCAGTTCAGGTGAAGACAATATAGTCGAAGATATCGCCATAATAGCATAATTTTCTTCTTTTTCTTTCTTTTTTATTTTTTAATTCAAGCAAACAAACAAAACATCTTTATTTAAGTTAGCTAAAAAACGTCTAATTATGTTTAAAGACTTAAGAAATCCCAAGACTTCACAGGAGCTTAATAGTTTACTCAAAACCCTTTACGGAAATCAAGTTTCCAATGAAGATTTAGTGGATGCTCTTCTAGATTCAAAAAAAGCTATTATTAGTATGATAGAATTTAAGGCTCAAAGTGTTGGGTATATCATTTGGTTTGTTGATGAAGAACAAATAGAAGATGATGAAGAGAAAAAAAACACTTTGGTTGTCGACGAAATTGTTTGCTCACTAAAACATCGTTCAATAGAACTAGCAAGGGAGATCATTGAAAATATAGAAAAAATAGCGAAAAAAAACAACTGTTCATATATTGAAGTAACATTGCCTAGCCAGTCGTTTTGGTTAGTTGGAATATTAAGAAAAGAAGGAAGTTATGACAGTACATCTGTAAGAGTAAGCAAAGAATTAGCCAAAAAGACAGAGTTCGTCCAAATATATACAAAAACTATAAATGAATTCAAGCCTGAATTAATTGAAGTTATGGTGTCAAATAATGGTGATTTTCATCTTGAAATCATTGAAGAGCCTAAAGATTATAAATCAATTCTAGAGCAAGGTTTCACTCCTGAAATTGTAAGTGTTCTTTTTGATATAAATATTGATGACATTGAATCTTTTGTTAACAAAATCAAAAGCATAACTGAATGGCAAGAATATAACTTTTCTTTAGTAAAATTGACAAACTATTAGTTTTCTGCCCATTCGCTCATAAATTTTTTAAACATTTTTCAACAATCTCTCTAGTTTTCTTTGGAGCATCTGTTATTATTCCGTCTACACTTTTTCTTACTAGTTTTTCAATGTCTTTGTAATTGTTCACTGTCCATGGATAGATTTTTTTCCCAGCCATATGATATTTTTTCACCGATTTCGTGCTCAGGAGCTTATGATAAGGATTCATAGCGGAGATGTGAGCAACCTTAAACATTTTTTTTGCGTTGAGTCCAGGGAAAAAGTAGAGAAATGCTAGGGAGATATTATACTTCGAATCTTGTATTTCAGACAATGCTTCCCTTATGAACGAACTTACAATTATCTTATTTCCTTCATACTCTATAGAAGCAAGCAATTCATCGAATTCTGATTTTTTAACTGAGCACTTTATTTCAATATTGAATTTAATTAGAGGAAGGAATCTTTTGAGTACATCGTCTAATAGAGGAATATTCTCACCATTTGGCAGTTTCAACTCTTCTATTGTTTTCAATGGGGTTTTAGATATAACATAAGATCTATTTTCATATTTTATATTAGCATCATGATGGACGACAAAATGCCCATCACTCGTTAGATGTGTATCAAGTTCTATCATATCAGCTTTCTGTTCAATAGCAAGCTTGAATGATTCGAAAGAATTTTCAAAGGCTTCTTTTGAAGCTCCTCGGTGTGCGATAATCAAAGGGTAATATTCTTCCATTATTTTAGCCATGTACTCATTATTGATTAATATTTTCCTTAGTTGAAAAAGACAGCTTTTTAAAAGCAATCCGAAGTGTGAATCATGGAATTTAAAATTAAGGATATCAACCTTGCAGCAGAAGGAAGAAAGAAAATTGATTGGGCAGAATCAAGAATGCCACTTCTAATGCACTTAAAAGAGAAGTTCTCCGAAACAAGACCTCTTGAAGGTATGATTGTTGGTGGATGTTTACATATTACTAAAGAAACAGCGGTTTTAGTAGAAACTCTAGTTGCAGCAGGTGCAAAGGTTGCTTGGAGTGGTTGCAATCCTTTGTCAACTAAAGATGATATATCAGCAGCATTAGCAGTAAATAATATTCCAATATATGCTTGGTACGGCATGTCTAAAGAAGAATTTTACTGGGCAATTGACAAAGTACTAGAACACAAACCCACACTTACTTTGGATGATGGTGCAGATCTTATCTTTGTTGTTCATTCAAAATACCCTGAACAAGCTAAGAATATTATTGGTGGAACGGAGGAAACAACAACTGGTGTGCATAGACTAAGAGCTATGGATAACGCAGGAAAACTATTGTATCCAATAATTGCTGTTAATGATGCCGAGACAAAAAGTGATTTTGATAATGTTTACGGAACAGGACAATCAACATTAGATGGAATCCTTAGAGCTACAAGTGTTCTACTAGCAGGAAAAATTATAGTTATTGCAGGTTATGGTCAGTGTGGTAAAGGTTTAGCCAAACGCGCTTCTGGTGCAGGAGCTGATGTTGTCGTAACAGAAGTAGACCCTATACAAGCTTTAAAAGCTGTACTTGACGGTTTCAAGGTTATGACTATGGAACAAGCTGCAAATATAGGAGATATTTTCATAACGGCTACAGGAATGCGAGATATAATTAGAGGTAAACACTTTGAGAAGATGAAAGATGGGGCTATTGTATGCAATACAGGACATTATGATGTAGAGATCAACATACAAGAACTTGAAACAATTTCTGTCTCTTCTAGAGAAATACGAGCTAACAATGAAGAGTTTACTATGAAGGATGGAAGACGAATTTACTTACTGGCAAAAGGAAGATTAGTTAATCTTTCGGCAGCTGAAGGTCACCCATCAGAAGTAATGGACATGTCTTTTGCAAATCAACTTCTAAGTCTTATAGAATTAGCTAAAAAAGGTAAAAATCTTGAAAACAAAGTTTATGACATTCCACGGGAACAAGACGAATACATTGCATCACTAAAGCTTTCTTTAATGGGATTCCAAATTGACAATTTAACTCCTGAACAAGAAGCTTATCAAGACAAATATTCTGAAGGAACATAACCCTCATTATCCTTTTACTTCAGCTTATGCGTTTTTTCAAAAATTATCCGTAATCTTTTTAGCCTAGATTACATTATTGTGAGATATACCCAAGAGGAATTTACTTTGTTAAAGCATTTGTTAATTCTAACAACATACGGACAAATATTTTACAGCCAAGAGTTTGAAAAAGCAGAGGAAACAGTTGATATAGCTCTCACAGGAGGTTTAATGAGTGCGATTTATTCTATGGCTTCAGAGACTCAGAGAGAAAAAATTTCTGAATTCGAACTAGTTACATCTAGAATTCTCTTTAAGGAAGAAAGAAATGACTTGCTTTTTGTATTAACTGTGGACAAAAGAATGGATCTTAAGGATACTGATGAACTACTTTCTATGCTTGCTAAACGTTTCTTCGAAAAATATGGAGAGGTACGAATAGATGGATTAGTTCTTACTGATTTCGAAGAGGATGTAACTGAAATTGTTAACAAAAAGATATGGTATTTTGGGGTACAAAAGAAGAAATTCAAGTATTATGATTATTTAGCAACAATCGTTACAACAGCAATTTTATGCTGGTACATATATGTTGTTTTTAACATTCCAACGTTTATTTGGCATAGATTAATAGATCAACTCCCTTCTGTTGGTGATTTTATATTACAATTGCTTTTTTTGATAGGTGTAATAGCACTTCCTATATTGGTATTGTATATATTATTCAAGTACACACAAGTTAGAAACATTTTCAGGTTCAACAAAGATTATTTAACGCGACCTACAAGAGCAAGTTATGCACTAGTGCTACCCAATTACTTCTTGATTCAGATTTTTATCTCCTTTGCTTTATTCTTCAGTTTCATGGTCTTTGCACAAGGGTACTTCACTGAAATACGTGCATATCCACTGTACGCAGGTGGACTATTGGGTGAACAATACAATACCCCCTTTAGTTTCTCAGATATCGGTGCATCAGATCTAGGTGATCAAGTTCTTATCGGTTCTATAACATGGTTCACGTGGGTAATAATTTTTCCACTGATATATTCTCTAATGCTAGGAGAAAAAAAATGGGTTACAACATACAAAAATTCGGTTTTTATAACATCGATTTCCATTATACTATTATATGGATGTTTGACAATCGGTGGAGTAAAATATATAGAAGCTTTTGGATTTGATGTTCGAAATCCAACGCCGGGGTTAATTTCTTATCAGCTTGCGGTCATTATGCCACTAAACATCTTTTTCTATGGATTTCTACTGTTTATGGGTATAGGAATAAATAGAGTAACACCTCAGAAAACTAAAGTATCTTCTCTCTTAGCAATATGGGTGTCAATATACCTAACGTTAATATCACAAAGGATTTTCTTCCAAGTCTGGGCTCCAGTAGTCTGACGAAGAATTTGAATTAAGCTAACACAGAAGAAATTTTATATTATTAGATTGGTTAGGGATATAGAGAGAGTGTAAGATGTTAGATTTTGCTTTCAAATTTTTCTTTCATAACAGAAAACGAACCTTTCAAGCAATCTTTGCGCTCTCATTAGCATTAATCATCTATCTAGCTACAACATTACTAGTATCAGGATATTCTTCTAATATAAGTGGAATGGCATCAATTGTTAAACGTTCAAATCTGCTATTAGTAGTTGAAGAAGGTGAAACACTTTCAGGAAGTAGAATCGATTTAGAGGTTCTGCAATTTTTAGAAGAATTCTCCTTAACAACACCTAATATTGAAGTCGTTCTTCCTCAAATCTATATCCCGATAAGTGTTGAAAACAATCTCGGCGAGACGCGTAACACTTTCTTAAGGATAGTAGATTTTGAGAGATTTGAACAGCTCCAACATCATCACTATACTTACAATCTGGAGTTTCCAGATGAGGGAGAAGTAATAATTGGGCAACATCTTTCTTCTCTCATGCTTACTGGAGTTGGTGATTTACTTCTAATAAAGAATAATACTGAAAACTCACTCATTCTTAATGAAACGATTGAAATATGCAATATAATAGAATCCGAGCAGGAATACGATATCGAATTACTCTCTTCATTTGAGTTCATTGAAAATTTTCTTGTTATTGAATATTATTCTTTTGTAGAATTAAAAATAATAGACACAAGAGAAATAGATACAATAAAGAAAGAAATTAAAGACCATTATCCGCATCTAGATGTTTTTGAGGAAAAGCAGACACAAAATTTTATCATTTATGCAACAAATGAAGTGATTCAAACACTGACATTACTTGTAATAATGTTCTTCGGTTTAATGTTGGTTTCGATAACATATACAATTTATTCATTAGTTAGAGAAAGTGAAGATACTATTTTTATCCTGAGATCAATAGGTGCAACAAAAACAGGGATTGTGTCACTCTTTATGATTCAAGCGCTCTTAATAGGTATAATTAGTGCTCTTCTTTCATTAATGATTGGCTACTTAGGAGTAAGTGCTATTGTTGCAATTATATCAGCATCCACAGGGTTACCATTTATTTCTCTTCAAATTGAGATTCAATTGATAGGAATAGTATTCTTTTTTTCATTAGTTCTATCAGTAATCTCAGGTATATATCCATCGCTTAAAGCCGCACAAATAAAAGTGATTAAAGAGGAGCTCTAATGGACTACAGACAGCTTTTTCTCTACAATGTACTTCCAAAGAAACGAATCTTAATTGCTTTTATTGGATTTCTGATAAGTTCTACAATTATTTCAGGAGGGGCACTTTTAATGATTAGCATTGTAGAATCAACTAGCACGTATCTTGGAGAAACTGACGACGTAGTTGTTATTTCAAATCCTTATGCTTCAACCCCTTATACAAGCATTTTACCTTTGGATTTAGCTGAGACAATAAGCAAAATTGATGGAGTTCTCAGAGTCAGTCCAGAAGTAATGTCAGCAGCTGTCTACAAAAATAGCGCTGTTTATTTTAGAGGTATTGATGTAAACGAATTTTGGAAATTCACGGATATTATTCAAATTATTGGTAAGGTAATAAATTCTAATGATACAACAGAAGTAAGTTTAGGTGTAAACTTCGCAGAAAGAAATCATCTATACGTAGGAGATTTCTTAACAGTTTTCTCAACAATATCTGATTCAGCTCTTGAACTAAAAGTCAAATCAATTGTAACCACAGGAACACTTCTAGATGATGAAATAATCGCTCCTCTCTGGATTGGCCAATTTTTATCTTTTGAAACCTTCGATTATGTATCTCACATTCGTGTGAAAATAGATCTGAATGTCATTAAATCAAAAGAATACATTCGTGAACTAGTTACTAGCAAATACACAGTTACAGTTCAAGTTCTATCATATGAAACATCATCAATAATGAATTCGACTCTTTATATTAAGACAAGCAAGGGAGATGATTTCCGAGAAGAAATATTAATCAATACAGATGAAATTACAATGACTCTTCCTTTCGGCGAGTATGAATTCCAAGCAGACATAGAAGGAATATTGTCTAATCCTGTTAAACTAATTATTCAACACAACGATACAAATATACCCCTTTTTGTTCCTTTTATGCGGAGAGAAGTAAATTTTAGAGTGATTACAGACGAAGATGAACCAATTGAAAAGGTTAAAATCACAATTTATAGTCAAGAACAAGAAAATTTTTTTGTGAGTAAAGACACCTACCATTTAACAACTAACAGTACTGGGCAAGCTACCAAGACGATTAATGATGGAAACTATGTTGCAATAGCTGAATATGGTCTTTATTCAGAAAAGATTACATTTGTAACTCAAGAAGAAACAAATCTAGAAATAATTCTTATAAAAAGACATCCTCTAATTGATGTTAAAAACCCTTTAAATAATAGCGTTATTATTGGTAATGATCTCAATATTTCAATAGATGTAACTCAAGGATATTCAATTTTCTATTATATAGATGGTAATTCTGAAGATATTGAAGAGTATTATAGAGCAGAAGAAGGAGAAATCAAGCCCATAAGATTTATAGTACCCTTTGAAAATGGAGAACATTCGCTCACAGTAGTTGTGTTAAATTCAGATTATGATTGGAGAGAAGGAAAAGAAAAAAATTATGGAACAGCGGAAGTTCATTTTACAGTTACTGATGATTTTACAAAAATGGATATGTTTTACAATGCAATGAATGGGACACAGTTGAGACCTAATACTTTGATTGTTGTAAACTCTTCAATACAATTTTCTCAGGATATTATGTACAAGTGGGACAAAACAGAATGGAATGTTCTGGATCAATATATTCATGTACCACATGAAATAGGGTTACATAAACTATTTCTACACGCGTCTTTTGGGGGAGTCGTTAGGCAATGGTCATACTATTTCATCGTTACTGATGATCCTGAAAAGATAGGCGTTTTAGGAATGCAACCAAATAAATTTCTAAAAGATAATGATATCATAAAAATATGGCATGATAATTCATTTGAAGAGATTTTCTTTTTTTGGGATAACAACACTGAACAAGAATTAACAAATAATAATGAAATCTTAATACAAGGTTTGAATGAGGGTATTCATATTTTAACTCTAGCTGGTAAGGATTCTACAGAATGGTTTAACAAGACATACGAAATAAAAATAGACAACACTCCTCCACTGATATTTTTAGATGTTTTTAACAATTCAGTCATCAATTCTGGAAGTATTATCAATTGTTATTATAATGAAAATTTTTCAAAATTAAGTTTCTCATGGGATGATAAAATATTTTCAAAAGCATATGAAAATAAGATTCTCGTTCCTGAATTAAATGGAAACCATACACTAGCTATATTAGTAGAAGACCTTTCAGGAAACCAAAACTTATCGTTGTACTCTTTTAGTGTAGTAAACTTCACAGGAATTTCTCCTCCAATAGACTTCTTCCTCTCACATGAATACAGCGGCATTATTAATCAAAGTTTTATTGATTTATTTCTAATAAGCTCTCAAACATATTTTACTGTTACTTATAACATTCTTGGTGTAACAAATAGATCGGGAACTTATACAACTAATATGAAAATATATCTCCATCCAGGAATATATACATTAACAGTAAAATTCTGGTTAACTTTTTGGGATACAAAAACTAGAGTTTGGAATTTCATTATCCCAGAAGGATTAAATGTTTCATATTTCGAAACTTCACTTATAAATGACAGTTATGAAGGAGAGTTTTTCATTCAATTTCCATATTTTGATGTGAATTACACTTTAACTTCCAGTCAAACCTTGTTTCTAATGGATGGCGATTATTACTGCTTTACTAATCTAATTGGTTCTACTAATAGTTCATCAGAAATTAGTTTCTTAGTCGACTCAACACCACCAATTTTAACAGTTATTTCACCTAATAAAGGAGAAAATGAAATTGATGTATTTCTTATATTGGAGAGCGATGCAACAGAAATTTATTTGAAACTTGACACGTTACCCGATCTTTACACCTACTCAGGGATTATTTTACTTAATTTTACAAAACCAGGAGAAACACATAAACTAACATTTTATTTGATAGATGCTTACTATAATTACAAAACATTTGTTTATAGTTTCATTACTGGACTAGATTATGTTCCTTTCAATTTGACATTCCAATTATGTGATGAAGGATATCCACAGCCTGTGAAAGATCTTAATTTTTCAATACAAAACATCCTTAATGGAACCATATGGGAAGGGCAAACAAACGACAATGGAAGTCTAGAGTTTCTGATATTACCTGGTGAATTTATTGTTGATTTCACATATGAAAGTAGCATATACAGTTTCACATTAAATAGCGCTGAAACCATGAACGAGACCATAACTATTGGAACTGTGAATATAACTATATTTGTTGTAGATTATTTTTCTGATTCACCAATAAGTAATCAATACTGTATAATTAGGAATTATGATGGACATAGATTGCAGTCATTTAAAACCAATGTTGATGGAATGGCGCAAACAGCGATAGTGGTTGGAGAATATATCTGCTATTTTTCAAGATATAATGATATCTTCGTATTACCATTTGAAGTTTACTTGTTTAATCAAACAGTTATTTTTAATATTCCTAATTATACAGTATTGATTAAGATCGGAAGAGCACACGTCTGAACTCCAGTCACGTGGCCTT
>BPTO01000005.1 GCA_023705985.1 Candidatus Heimdallarchaeota archaeon
AGCTCCATTCACAGTAGATTATTCTCAAAATCACATAACAGAAGACGAACTTCTTGTGATAAATTACATAAAGACAGAAGGAATCGAAGGAATTATTATTACATCTTCAACAACATTAGCGAGAAGGATAGGAGGAATGGGTTTTTTACCAACAATTCCTGGCTATCATATTGAACATCCGCTTTTTTATGGTTGGGTATTAGTAGAAGAAGTCATAAATAATACGCAATTCAACTTAACAGAGTTTATTGATTCATTTAGTCTAAAATATCAGGGAGAATCTTATGAGGATTACATATTATCACAAATTAGGCATCTAAACATTACAAGGGTAACCACAATTAATACTCTAATTTCATTAAATATTCAGTATTTTGTAGCAATAAAAAACCCTAGTGATAATTCGATCTATCCATGTTTATTTCATCCTTATGGTAATAGTAGTTATTACATTTTTGATTCATTAAACAGACTAAATCCAACATTTAGCACCGATTACCTAGCTGTTTTTAAAATCTACTAAATAGTTATGAAAATAAATCAGGAGTTTGATAACCAATTGATATAGTGTTTTATGCCTCTTTTTATTGAGATTTTGGGAGACCACCCCGATTGTCTTACTTTTTTTATATTCATAGAAGTATTAGGGACATCTCCTTTCCAACCTCCTTTCCAACCTCCACTCACATTAAAAGTAAAAGTAACATCCTTTAAATTCATTACATTAACAATCTCATTTGCTATATCAACTACTGAAATAGCTTCATCAGAGCTAACATTATAATTGTCATATCCCTTATTGATATTATTGGACAGGTGTGTAAATGCCTCAATCGTATCACTGATGTAAAGGTACGACTTTGTTTGTTTTCCGTCCCCAAGGATTTCAAGTTTTGAGGGATCTTTATTCAATTTATGGAAAAAATCATACATAACACCATGAGTAGACCGTGGACCAAAAATATTTCCCAAACGTAAGCAAACGATATTTAAATCATATAGCGATGCAAAACTTGAACAATACATTTCGGCTGCAGCTTTAGCGGCACCATAATTGCTTATGGGTTTAAGAGGATAATTTTCAGGAGTAGGAAGTAAATCAGGTTCTCCATATATTGTTCCACTTGAACCAGCAAAAACTAAATTTGGTATATCTTTCTTTCTCATTAATTCCAAAATATTAAAAGTGCCAACAGTGTTGATTTCGAAATCAATTTGGGGATTAGATACGCTTATTTTTACATCAGGTTGAGCTGCTAGATGAAAAATGAAGTCAAAATTTGTAGGTATAGATAGGAGATTATCTAAATCTCTAATGTCGTACTGGTAAAAGGCAGCAGAATGGGTTTTGATGTGTTTTTGAAGGTAGGTTGTAGTACCTGCTGAAAGATTATCTACAACAGTTACAGTAATACCCTTCTCAATAAGGGTGTCGACTAAATATGATCCAATGAAACCACAACCACCTGTGACTAAAGCGTTTTTTATCATTTATTATCCAACCATCTAAGTTTATTCAATAATTTTAGCAAAATCTTCGAGTGCACTCAGGAAAATCTCAATTTCGTTTATAGTATTGTATATATAAAGAGATGCCCTTATTATACCATCTCCTTTAGCTGGGCTCATTCCGATTTGATATTGGAATGGGTGCACACACATATTTCCTGCTCTCATGAGTATTTTATGCTGAGGGAGCATATCGTTGAAGTATTCTGCAATATCATTATGATTTATTTCAGCAGATTTTGGTCGGAATGACACTAAAGCTGTCCTTTGTTTATAATCTAAAGGACCAAGCACAGCAAATTTATCAAGTTCCAATATTCCCTCTAGAAGCTTCTTTGAAAAGACTTGTTCTCTTTGGCGTACATTATCCATACCTATGTTTTGAAGATAGTCTATAGCAGCACCTGCACCCATCATTCCTCCATAGTTTTGCAACCCTGCTTCGAATTTTTGGGGTGGGGGGAGGTATTTAGCTGTAATTTGTCCATTCTCATAAATTACATCCTCAATTACATCTCCACCAACAAGAAACATATTCAATTCTTCAAGAAGATCATATTTTCCATACAAAACACCAACGCCTGTTGGACCACAAGCTTTGTGAACACTTAATACACTGAAGTCAGTATCTAAACTTTTCACGTCTAATTTTGCATGTGGAGCATATTGAGCCTCATCAGACACAACTAATGCGTCATGATCATGTGCAATTTCAATTATTTCTTTTAGAGGGGCAATTGTTCCAGTTAAATTTGATGCGTGAACAAATGAAACTATTTTAGTATTATCATCAATTTGTTTCTCAAAATCTGCAATATCAAACGTTCCATCATTTTTTGCGCGAACTAATCTGAGTTCACTACCTACCTCTTTTGAGCGTTTTAAGAAGGGTAACATACCACTGTGATGCTCAAGTGTTGTTGTAACAATATTTTGTTCTTTCTTCAAAGGGATAGTAGCAGCAATTATGTTTAACCCTTCAGTAGCATTTCTTGTCCAAATAATTTCATTCACATCACTAGCATTAATGAACGAGGTCATTTTCTTTCTTGCTTCTTCAGTTAACAAACTTGTTTCTAACCCAAGACAATGTGTAGACCTACCAGCCCCCCCACAAGCACCCAAGTATTTATAATAATATTCCATGGCTTCCCAGACTTGCACTGGTTTAAGAGCCATACACGCTGAATCAAAATATATCAAACTTTTTCCTTCATATAATTGATTAAGAACGGGAAAATCTTTTCTGATACGAGACCAAACTACCATTTTTACACCTCTACTGTTTCTCATCTTCGGGATCGCTAACTAGTTCCCAAATAAAGCCGATAGAAGACCACTTTCTTTCAACGATACCTTTTTCCACCAAAGATTTACCAGCTAAAACAACATCACCTCCAGAAGCGCAACCAGCGCACAACTTTGGGAAAAGGTCCCTCATCGCCATTATTTCTTTAGTTGATGCTGGATTCTTTTTTTGGAGTATAGCCAATACACATTCAATGTTACGATCCTTATGTTCACCCATATTTATCAAGACCATAAGAAAGGAAAATCATTTAAATCATTCTATGCGAAAGAATGTTTTTAGTAATTAATATAATTTAGAAAAAATCAGATAAAGATTTTTGCCTTTTTGCCCTTAAAGCTGTATTAGTAAAAGTAAGACTGTGTCCATATATTTGCGTTAGATGTGTGCTGTAGTAGCTATTACCAACTTTTGTAACTAGTATAGATCCCTTTGTCCCAACTACTTCACCCGCTATGCTTTTGGTTTTATTGACATCATTGATTATTGGATTAACTGTCAAAAAAGGTATCTTTCCATAGTAAGGCGCTAATTCTGTTTCTACTTGTAGGATATTAGAAGGACTTGATTTGTAATCAGTTTTTTGAAGGTATAAAGAAACTTTTCTTGTTAACTCTCGAAAAGCGTCAATCGATTTTTTGGAATCATAGTAAAGCTTTTTACTTTTCTGATTAACCTTAACACTTTGAGATATTTCTAAGTTTGTTGCCAAATCTCGCTCAATCTTCCTTGCTTCAATTCCATTTATAGCTCTAAAAACTTCAATTGCCACATCTGCACCTTGATTCATCCACCTTTTAAGAGGATCAAAAGAGACTCCAACCTTTACTTTGTCCGCAATGAGTGCCAAATATACCGAACAGGCATGTGTTTTGCAATATTCATATGCTTCTTGATTTTCTGTGCAGACGCCAAGAAGTTTAGTTGGATCACAAAAAAGGAAGCATTTTTGGAAGTCTCTCTGGCTACAATTATAACATTGGCTGAATTTTTTTTCGACATTATTAAGACAGAAATGGTACTGTTCAGAATTAATTTTATGTCCCACACAAATTTTGTCATCTGATATTGTAACATTAAAAAATTCTTGAGGTAACAGGGGTTTTTTTATAATAGTTTTGGGATCTTTTTCTATATCGCGAAGAAAGAGAAAAGAATAGGGGGTAGTTGTTGGATCCCATTTCACTGTAATAAAATGTTCTGCCAACTTAATCCCTATACCTTAATTATTTAGGTAAGATAACTATGTGTTCTTTGTTTGCTTTTAACTCTTCTTGACTTTGCTCAAAGAAAGATAAAACCTTGTTTCCAAACTCCTTGGAAATGAAACCTTGTTCTACTAAATTATCAATAATTCCTGAATCATTTGGTTGTACCACATCATTCTTTTTAACTATAAGAAGTCCAAGATCAATATATCGAAGTTTTCCTCCATCATAGAGTTCAACTGGTGTAACAATTTTTACTGTTTCACCCACAAGTAATTCTTTACGGAAAATTTTGGTATGAATACTCCAACTTCCTTCTTTAGTTAATATAACAGCAGAATCTCCTTGATGAATACCCTCATCAAGTGCAAAATGTTCTCCCCGAGAAGAGCGAAAACTTCTTTCAATTACCATAACATCCTTTGACCAGTTAAGTTGTCCCAAAACACGATACGTAGGAGCTGAAATTAAGCAATATTCCTGTAAATGGAGTATTGAGTTCTCAGAAAAATCTCTTTCTAATATTGTCTCTTTAAGAAAAAGGGCAAGTTTTGTAGAGTCAACATCGGAAGACAATTTCTCTGCGAAAGTTGTGGTTAATTTGAGTTCAGGTGAGTAAGACATAAACCAATAGTAATTTGGAAGAGTTGGAGTGATCTCATTGCGAATTTCACCTAGTTTCTCTTTAGCAGCCTTAACAAAAACTATATGGGCAACAGCATGTCCTGGTTGTAAAATACCCGGCCCATAAGAAGAACCAGAAATAAGAAGATCTAACTCTTCTGCTTGTTGAATCAAATGGTCGATATCTGCTTGAATTGCCTCAGAAGAAGATTCCACCGCACTTGTACGCATTATCAATCCATAATCTCGAGGTCTTAATTGCTTCCCAAGTTCGAAAAGCCTATCTCTATCATCCTTTGATAGTTTGCGGGAAACACGAACAAAATCAGCATCTCGCTCAAGAATAACAGCTTGACCAGGAAAATGTACTGTAGTAGAACAAACGGGAAGTTGATCTTCAAAGATATTTAGACTCTTTATTTGAACTACAATTTTTTGTTCTCGTCTATATTGTGCACCAAAAAGGATTGCATTAACATTCTCTCCAATATCAATGATAGATAGATTCTTCTGATCATTTACGTGAACTACTGTCCCATTGTAAACAGCATGTAATTGAACTGGATGTTGAATTGTAATTGCGTGTTGTATATTATCTCTAATAAGGGAAACTATTTCTGAAACATATTCCTCATCAGCTTCAATTGAGATACCATAGCCATCCATTACATCTAAAATCTCAATTTCGCTTGGATTATACTTTTGAGGAATTTTAAATAGATTAGATTGTTCAGAGGTAGGTTGACATAATTTGTACTTTAGATTTTCAGTAATCAATTTAATAAGGGGTATGTCATAAACACTTTTAACACGAAACATTGGATTAACCATACAAAATCACCATAAATAGAAGAGAAATACAAGCAATTAAAAAGTTAATGAAATAAAAGAGATGACAAAATATCAAAACACAGTATCCATAAAAATAACAAAATTGGAGCCAGGACGGGGATTTGAACCCCGGCGCCAAAAGGCAGAGGCTTTCGAAGCCACCGTCATACCACTAGACTATCCTGGCCTTAGAAATCACTCGAAATAGAAAAATAAAATTAAAAAATCCTTCGCTCACAACTTGAATCCTCACATTCGTACATACTTAGTACTTCCACAGTCTTTACATCCTTTTGTCGAGCAATTAGAACAATAATAAACCCCACATTTAGCACATTTTGATGTTGCTTTGGTACTACAAGAAATACAGCTCTTTGCTTTAAGTCGACGAAGAATGAAAATGAAACCATATACACCTAAAGCGAAGATTCCGATACCACTAGCTACTTTTATAATAGTCAAAAAAACACCACCAGCTGGCGAGCTATTTCCGGGGGTTGAATCTTTTACTATTTCGATAATTGTTGTATTATGGTATTCATAAAGAGTAACCGTTTCATCTTCTTGTGTAACGTACCACGAAATTAATTCTTTAGTTTCTCCCAATTTCATGCCAAGTAATTCATTTATGAAGTTTTCATTGAAAGATTCTGGATTGATAACAATAGTCAATGGATAATCGGGAGTGTAGATATAGGGCTCCCAGGTTTTGTGATCAATTATCCGTGTACAAGTTACGTTAACAGTATCATCATATTCGACACCTAGTCTATCATCGTAAGATTGAACGAGAAGATTTGGAAGTATTAAGAAATTGAACATCAACAAACCTACGACTGTATAAAAGGATGCCCTTTTCATCGAGCTGAAAGAGAAAAGGAAACATAAAAGAATTTCGG
Organism: Candidatus Heimdallarchaeota archaeon; assembly: GCA_023705985.1. Classification (GTDB taxonomy): domain Archaea; phylum Asgardarchaeota; class Heimdallarchaeia; order Heimdallarchaeales; family Heimdallarchaeaceae; genus 18H4-34. Next base: position 6,381 of record BPTO01000005.1, read on the forward strand.
AAACTGTCTTAATTTCTTACCTTTTGAAACGGATTAATGTACGGCCTTTACAAGCTGGACAACCATTAGAGTAACATCGTTCACAAAAAGCTTTGTTACATTTTGTGCATTTTCCAATAGCACTTTTCTTGCATACCAAGCAACGTTTACCAAAAATCTTAGGATAATAACGATAACCAAAATAAACAAGACTTAAAACTGCACAAAAGCCCAGAACACCAAGACCTATTCGAAGGAAATAATAGCCGAATTGACCAAGATTATCGTCCGGTTCTTCTGTCGTTGAAACACCGTTTATTTCATAAATCTCAAGAGCATAATAGTATAAAGTTTTACCCTCTAATTCAGGATGGTAGGGATCAGAAAAAGTGAACCCTTCTTCGGGTAAGACTGTAATATCTTTAGGAGTATGAAGCGCCATTCCAATAAGAGCATTAAACAACCCTACAGGAGTAACAATGTCCGGAACTAAGCGTTTCTTAGCAGGAGCTTCCCGATTATAATAATCGATAACTACGTGATCAACTTCCAAACGATAACCGTAAGACAATAAATCTCCAGCCTCAACATAAGGTGGAGTAGCTGAACAATGCTCAGTATAGGCGGGCAGAGTAAAAATTATCATAGACAACAAAAATACAATAGAAGCTTTGATTCTAACCATCAAAAGAAAAGAATCGTTTATAAATAAAAAACTATCGAATTCTTGAAAAAAAATACAAAAGAAAAAGTTACAGAGCAAAATTGATAGAAGAACTATATAGAATAAGAAACATTGCATGTATGAGGGGTTAAGTTAATCATCGATAAGTTTAAATGAAAATTATTAAAAAAAAAATTGCACAATATGTGCCAGAAATATGAAAATAAACAGGGGCAGTAGTTTAGTCTGGTCAATGATCGTGGACTGTCAAACGAGTTACAGCATCTGTAATCAGTGCTGAACTCCATGGACCCGGGTTCAAATCCCGGCTGCCTCGCCAAATATACTTTTCTTATATTTTCAATTCTCATTCTCTATTGACTTCTCATCCGCTTTAGAATCCTTTCTACTAAGAATGTTATCCATGCTGATGGTTTTCTTTTTTGGCCAAAGTCCCACTCTTTCCAAGCCCGCCATACCGATTCTGCTGTATACATACCCTTTTCATCTGCTTTTTGTTTGATTATATCTACCATTTCAATTAATCTTTCATCGTTTCTTAACCAAGGAAATTGCGATAAAACTTCAGTAACATGCAAAATATCATACCATATTAAAGGGGCTTTTAATTTTTTGAATCGGCTACCCATCCCAAACAAATATGGTTTCCTTTCTTTTCTTTTTTCCCATAATTCAAGTAAAGATTCTGCCCCAATCCTACATTCGTTGCTATTTCTCCACTTTTTCATTTGAGAAAGAGCTTTAAGTATTACAAGATTAGCGTAAGGGCAAGGATCAGCTTTTCTTCCAGGGCCCCTGAACTTTCCTAAATCGTTAGATACAGCACAAGGCCATCCATTTTCTCTTATTAAACTTACTATATGCTTTGCTGATTGCTCAACACTTTTCTCCCCATCTAACCCAAATTTGGCAATAACATACATAATTAATGGTGCATCACAGAGCATCCATGAAAACTGATTTGTACCAGATCCCCCAAATCTAATTGGAATATTTACGAGCACTTGAAAAAATCCTTCCTCAGATTTTCTATTTAAAATTTTATTGATTACTACCTTGATTCCATCGTCTTCTTGTGTTAACCCCAAATCAGCTACCAAAGTTAATTTATGTAACAGGTGGCTAGCATCGTTGTGACGTTTTAATGGTGACCCAGGCCATAGATGGAGATCTTCAATTACTTTCTTTATTTTAGAGTCCTTCAACATTATTTTTTTTGCAGAAACAACCTCTGGTGATTTTTCAGGCTGGTTAAGCAAATGCACACGAGCATTATATTCAACCCAGGGTTCTGATTGAACCAACCATACTATAACATCCTTCATAACCTAGAAATATAGGAATTCATTATTAAACAATTTTAGTAAAATTCGCTTAATTGAACTTCGAGTAATTCAAATCTCGGCTTTTTTGTTACATATAGTTAACTTTCTTTATTTTCCTTCTACTTTTTTTACTAAAAAATTATTTCATCTAAGTTCAATTTTTCGAAAATTTTCGATTTTTTCAGCTTACACATCTGTTTCTCCCGACAAAAATCAAAAATAATCCTTCTAAAAGCTATTTTTCGAAAATATTTAGGTCTAGAGTTTTAAGAGAACGGTCAAAAACATTCGATTTAATCTAGGCCCACTTCTACACGTTTCTTTTCAACTGCAGCCATAAGTTCTTTAGCAAAAGTTATGAAAGCATCTTCAACTTTTTCTCCTGTTTTAGCAGAAGTAATAAAAAATGATTCCTTTGGCAGTTTTAGCTCTTCCACTAGTTTGTAAGTTTCATCATCTGAAATTACAACTTGTTCTTTTAGATCGGCTTTATTTCCAACAACAAAGAAAATAACTTCCTCTTCCACGCTATCTAACCCCTTTTTCCACAAATTCAAGGATGTTAGTGTATTTTCTCTAGTGAGATCAAAAACAAGGAGACACCCCTTGGCACCGCGATAAAATTTCTCCCTGACAGAGGCAAATCTTTCTTGTCCACCTATATCACTTATCAAAAATAAAACTTCGTCATCACCGACAAACAGCTGTTTACTTAGGATATCAACGCCTATAGTCATTAGATAAGAAGCAGAGAATCTATTATGTACAAAGCGTGTGATAAGCGAACTTTTTCCTACTCCAGGATCTCCAAGTAAGACTATCTTGAAGATGTATTTCCGTCCTTGCTTCTTCTCGACCATTTAGTTTTTCCCTACTTGTTGTATTTTTAGTTTCTCTTTTTATTAATCTTGTGCTTTAAATTCCATATTGACTTTCTAGTTCTTGAATTTTTTAATAATCTCTTCAGCTGTTTTTTGCTCTAGTTTTCCTTGCTCTGGAAACTTAATAATTCCATCATTAGACCACCGTGGAATGAGATGGAAATGAACATGAAAGATAACTTGCCCTGCCGCTCTTTCGTTGCTTTGTACGATGTTCACTCCTTCTGCTTCTGTAGTTTCCTTTAGCTTTTTTGCAACCATTGGTAATTTTTTCAAAAAAACTATATCCTCTTCTGGAACGGAGAAAAGAGTTTTATAATGCTTTTTCGGGATAAAAAGACTGTGCCCTTTTGAAATAGGGTTTATATCTAAAAACACTTTTACATCCTCATCTTCATAAAGTGTATAACTTGGAATCTCTCCTTTTACAATCATGCAAAAAATGCAGTTATCTGTCATATATTATTCACCTTATTTGTTTTTTTAGTATTATATCCTACCTTTTTCAGTTTACTCATTCCACCGATTTTGATAAAGTGTAGCTTTTTCTCTTAAATTTTGTAAATCTATAATTGTAAACTGATTATCCTTAAACAAAATCTTACCATCAACCATCACCATATTAACATCTTTCCCAGATGCAGAATAAACAAGATGCGAAATAGGATCATATAGTGGGATACAGTTTACATCTGAAATATCAACTTGGAATAAATCAGCTTTTTTTCCAATTTCAAGAGAGCCAATTTCTTTGTCCAAGTTTAGAGCCTTCGCACCCTCAATTGTAGCCATTTTTAACACAACCTTCGAAGGGAGAACTCTTTCATTTAAGTGTTTAACTTTTTGCAGAAAGCTTGCTAATCTCATTTCTCTAAACATATCTAAATTATTATTACAAGGCGCTCCATCGGTGCCTAATCCAACAATGACATCCATATCAAGGTATTTACTGACATCACAAATACCAGAAGCAAGTTTGGAATTACTGGAAGGGTTATGTGTTATTCGTGTATCAGTTTGTTTAATAAGATTATATTCTACATCATCTAACCATATACCATGTGCTAGAATCGTCTGGTTTCCTAACGCATCAAGTTCATTTAACGCCCGTATGTATGACTTGCCATAATATCTTTCAACTTGAGCACATTCTTCTCTATTTTCAGACGCATGTGTATGAATCATAATATCAGGATAGTTTTTCTGAATTTCAGAGAGTTTTTTCATTAACTGAGGGGAACACGATAAGAGAAATCTAGCGTTGAGCGAATACTTTATTCTATTTTTTTGGGTTTGATGGTAATCTCCAATATCCTTTATCACATCTTCAACAATCTTCTCTGTATGCTCAATCATATCATCTGGGAAACCATTGTTTACATCCATAAGCATTTTACCAATTCGTGTCCTTATACCACTATCAATTGCTGCTTGTATTCCATAATCCGAATATTTTGTAGTCAACATATCATTACAAGTAGTTGTACCTGTTCTAATCATTTCAGCAAAACCGAGAAGTGAGGAAGTGTGGACTTCATCAGTAGTAAAACTCGTTTCACCAGGTAAAACAATTTTCTGTAACCAATCTATAAGAGCTAAATCATCTGCTTTTCCTCTTAAAAGAGTTTGAACACTATGACTATGTGTGTTTACCAATCCTGGAACAAGAATCTTATTTAAACCCTCTATTACTACATTAGCAGAAAAATCTTTGTGAATATTTTTTCTTGATCCAATTGCTTTAATTCTGTCATCCACAACATAAACAGCACCATCTTGTATTACAGCATTCGTTAGATTACAGGTAATAAGATAATCAGCTTCAATAATTACATCAGACACTTTTACCAATGCAATGATTACATTAAGCTTAATAAAGTCTATTTTTAAGATAAAGAGTGAGGAGAAAAGTTTGTCAGAGGTTTCTTTAGAAAAATTAACAGAAACAATGAAAACTTGCATAGCATGTCAGCTTCATAAGGATCGTACGCAAGTGGTTCCAGGAATATACGGACCAAAAAATGGACTGTGTTTGATTGGAGAAGCTCCAGGATATAATGAAGATCTCAAAGGACAACCATTTATAGGCAGGTCGGGAAAATTACTAGATAAAATGCTCAATAATGTTGGTTTAGTGCGAGGGAAAAATCTAAGCATATTGAATGTTGTTAAATGCCGTCCAACAATAGATGGTTCAAATCGGACGCCCACAGCATCAGAACTGAAATTTTGTGGTGAAAAGTGGTTAACTAAACAACTTCAAATCCTTAAACCAAAATTACTTGTCACACTTGGGGGAATATCTCTAAAATTCTTTTTCCCTAAAGCTAGTGTAACTCGTTCAGCTGGGACAATTATGGTTTCTACTGATGGATACCCTATATTCTCAACTTTCCATCCAGCTTATTTATTAAGGAATGGTAGACCTGAATTGTATGAAAAATATGAGAGTCATTTCAAAGAAATTACAGATATAATGAATAAGGATTCAAGCACGATTTCTGAAATAGCGCCACTAGAGCCAGCAAAGCCTAAGAGTCAGAAAAAATTGACTGATTTTTTTGAGAAGTAGATAATGTACTCATGTTGGAAACTTTTTAAATTTCGTAATCAAACGTCAACAAGATGAAAAAACTCGAAAAATTGTTTGGCACAGCTGGAATACGTGGCTTATTTGGAGAGAAGGTGACAGCTGATTTAATCATACAACTTAGCCAATCAATAGCAGAACTATATCCAGAAAGTGGTATGCTTGTTGGTCATGATGCAAGAACATCGTCAGAAGTTCTAGCTCAGTATGCTTATGCATCACTTGCTATTGTAGGAAAGAGCGTTTTTCAAGTAGGATTGTGTTCTTTTCCTGTCATAGCTAACCTTACAACAACTTCAAAACATGAAATAGCAATTTATATTACTGCTTCACACAATGCACCAGAGTATAATGGGGTAAAAGTCTTGCAAAATGGGAGAGAGTTTACTAAGGAAGAGCAAGATAAACTAGAAGAAGCGATTCACACAAAATTAGATGCTAAAACAGCCATTATTCATAAAGAATGGCATGAAATAATTCCACAGCAGAAAATATATGACGCAGACAGACAATACATTAGGAGGATAAAAAACTATCTTCAATTTGAAGGAGATGGTAGAACAATAATTATAGATCCAGCTAATGGTCCTATGGGTTTACTCTCCCCTATATTATTCAGTGAACTAGGGTTTAAAGTTATATCCATAAATTCACATGTTGATGGTTCCTTTCCAGGAAGACCAGGAGAACCTATTGAAGAAAACCTTCAACAACTCATAGGTTTATGTAAATTAGAAAATGCTATAGGTATTGCGCATGATGGAGATGGAGACCGTGTCAGCATTATTGACGAAACTGGTTCCTTTATTGAGCTCTCAAGATTTAACGCTTTGCTAGCCAAGCTTGCTATTGAAGAAGAGGGAGAAGGAAATGTCATTCTAAGCATTGATTCTTCAACTTGTATTGACAATGTTGTGAAATTAACAAATTCAAAAGTTATTCGTACTAATCTGGGTGAACTTCATGGTAAAGCTATAGCAATGATTGCTAAAGGTGAAAGAGTTATTTTTGCAGCTGAACCTTGGAAACCCATTCATCCTAAATGGGGGTTTTGGATAGATGGACTATTCAGCATAGGAAATATTTTGAAAGTGATAAGTACAAAGAAAACAACTGTTTCTGAACTAATGAAAGAGATCCCAAAGAATATCGCAGAAAGAAGAGCATACTTAGTTGATGAAAAGAAGCAAGAAGAGAAATATAACCAATGTAAAGAAACATTAGAAAAAATACTGAAAGATGAACAAAAAGAAGAATTAACAATTGATGGGCTAAGATATGATATGGAGGATGGGACGTGGATACTTGTTAGGAAATCTGGAACTGAATCAAAAATACGTATTTACTTCGAATCACCTACACAAGAAAGATTTAATTGGATAAAAACAATAATAGAAGAGATTGAAAAAGAGATTTTATTGGGAAAAGAGTAGATTAGAATGGTTTCAAACACAATCAAGGAAGAATGGAAAATAGCAAATGAAAGAATTCGTATGACACTAGTTATTCTTATATTTTGGGTTATTTTGACAATACTTGGGCTATCAGGTGCTATCAACCTAACCACGGATTATAACTACTTCTTAGTATATGCAATAATGTCACCATCAGCTATAATCATCTTACTTCTCGGTATGGGAATACAAATTGAACCGCTCTTAAAAGTGATAATCAAGGGAAGAAAAACTAAGGAAGATGTATGGGCACTGGAAGAAAAACTTCAACCTAGTATTGAAAAGAGAACAAAAAGAAGCGAATTGTTTCAACTATTAGCCATCTTATTACTATTAATTTCGCTAATTTTTGTTTCTATTTAACTAAGTTAATTTTAACTTTCTCTATCAAGTATTTTCTCAAATTTTGAAAGAGATTGGGGTATATCATCATCCTTCAGTACTGTTGTAAACTCTCGTGCAATTAGACCCATCAATCGTTCTCTATTTGATTCATCTGTTTTCATAAAAATGAAGCGCCCATTAGGCATTTGTTTAGCAATTTTAGGATATTCTGTTTGATTGTGGATTCTATCTATAGTTCCATTAATGACGAAAACCTCCTCTTTAATCCTATGCAAATTTCCATAGAGTTCAAAATCCTTTACTTCTTCAGCTCCTTTTTTCCACTTCCATGGAACTGCATTGTCTATAAAGGCTATGGTACGTTGCTTCTGAACTTTTTCTTTCATTCCAAAGGTTACTATTCTTTTTATTATTGGTCTCAATAAATTAACAATGAAAATTGGTAATATTGGGGAAACATAGCGTAGGATCCATTTTGGAAACCACAAAGTGTGCATAGGATCTGTTGCTAAAATCGTAGGAGCTGTTAGTATACCTTCGATAAGCCCGTGAAGAATAATGGATGAACCCCAACAAGTTCCGTGAAGAACAAAGTCTTTATCCCTTAACTTCAAGTAATTAATGGCATCCTGAACATCCTTTGCTTTCTGACTCATGTCCATTCTGGCTTTTGTTTTATCTAAGATGCTACTACCTTTCTCTCTTGTTTCTATAAAGAAACATTCAACTTTCTCGTGTATTGGCTCGTAAAAATCCTCATAAGCGTGAGGTATTCCTCCCCATCCAGGGATTAACACTAAAGGTCTTTTGGAAATAGGTTTTTTTGGTTTAATATGGAAAACCCTAATTTGACCATCATCAACGGGGATGTAGAAGTTATTGCTGACCTCATCACTCCAAAAATCAGGAGCTTTTATTCTTGTAGCATCAAGCATTTTAGCTATTTCTGCTTCATATTCCTTTGTTAAGGTTATTTCCGGAGGTTTTGACGAATCATCAATTAGCTTCTTTGGCATAGCTTTCATTTAATTTAGTATTTTTTTAATTTTTCTCATTGAAGTAATTAGACCCCCGTGTTGAATGGTGTTCTCATGACAACTAGCTCTTAGATTCCAGTCGAAATATTGGTGATGTAAATGCTACAGAGGTCATTGAAAGTAATCTACACCTTATTAGAAGAAATCAAATTGATTGATCAGTTGTGAAGAGAAATCAAACAGTTAAACTAACATTAATAATCAGATTTCATTCCGATCGTAAGGAGCAAAAATAAACATCCGAGACAGCTAATTAATTGAAACAATATCTTATTGGAAGGGTATTTGAAGGACAAAGCAACCTTGTTGTTTAGGTCACTTTCTGTGAAAGGATCCTTGCTACAAAGTAAATTATACATCGACTTAATTCCCTGTTTTATGTAAATTTTCTCTGTTTATTTTTTAGTACTCATAATTTTCTACTTAGACTCAAGTAATTACTTTTGTTTTAAAGTAGGTAAAATTAACAAATTATTTCCTAAAAGGACAAGAAACAGACAGTGATTTTGTGGTGTTTATATACAATTAAATAGAGAAAGAAGTGAGGAAAATGAATATTCTACAATATATAAGAATGTTGAAATACAGAAAAAGAGGTTCGCCTATTCTAGAGGAGATTTTGCTTATAGGTATTGCTGTTCTGATTTTCGTAATTATCTTTGGTATAGTGGCTAGTTTGCTTGATTGGACAGAATCGGGTATAAAAGACTTCTTTTCATAGAACCTGTCTAAAAATTTACTATTAACTCATTTTCTTGGTGTTTTATATCAATTCTTTAAGAGTATTTTTTAAGATCAACATTTCTCGTTGGGGTAGTTGTCCTCACTTTTAGAGAAAAATGTGATTATTCAAACATTTACACAATAAAATTTTTTAACGTTCCTTAAAAGTTGACTTGATGTCATTTGGTATAGGGGTTACTTTATCCTTTGTTGCAGCGATTGCTTGGGGTTCCTCGATGGTTATTTTTAAAGTAGGGATAAAAAATACTGACCCTTTAATAGCAACATACATCAAAGGAATTGTTGCAGTACCTGTTTTGATATTATTAGGCTGGATCTTATATGGTGTTGAATCCTTAGCACTACTTTTTACCTATCCTAATTCTTTATGGCTTTTATTAGCGACTGTTAGTATAACCTTTGGGGACTTTTTCTCACTTTTTGCTCTTAAGAAGATTAATGTTTCAATTGCACAACCCATCTCTGCAGTTTATCCGTTCTTCACAACACTTATTTTGTTAATAGCTAAAATAGAAAAAATCACTTGGGTGATAATTACAGGAACACTCCTAATTATCCTTGGCGTATCTACCATTTCCTATTTCACTCAAAGAACAAGCAATCAAGAAGCAAAAAGAGAACATGATAAAAACAACGGAAAAAATACAATATATGGAATTATACTATCTGTACTCGCGGCTACGTTTTGGGGATTAACAATTGTATTCACAAGGTTAATCTTGGATGGTGAAGGTGTCGAAGTCATATCGATGATGGGGATAAGAAATGGTTTAATGGTAGCGATGGCTTTCATACTCGTACTAATTCGTGCTACTATTAAAAGAGATAATTTCATGAAAAACATCTTTACTCAAAAGAAAGAGGCATTCATTCTAATGGGAGGAGGAGCTATTGCTTGGTGCATAGGAGGTGTTTCGTTTTTTACAGCTGTCACAATGATTGGTGCAGGAATCAGCACACCTTTATCGTCAATTTCACCATTTATAGTTACAATTTTAAGTGTAATTTTTCTGAAGGAGAAAATAACAAAAAAGCAAATCTCGAGTATATTTATCATCGTTATGGGGGCCGTAATACTTTCATTGAAAGAGATATTCAGCTGATTACTTTTAAATATAAATCATGATAATTATTTTCAAGAAAAAAATTCAGATAATCAAGTGGTTGAAAAGCTGATAGAACAAAAGTCATAAAATAGCTTGATAGAATATAGTTGAGGAGACTAAATTATGACAAAAGCAATAATTGAAACCAATAAAGGAATAATTAAAATTGAATTCTTTGATGAACACACACCCAATACAGTGAAGAATTTTACATCATTGGCAAGTTCTGGTTTTTATAATGGAGTAAGCTTTCATCGCGTAATTCCGGATTTTATGATACAAGGAGGAGATCCAGAAGGTTCAGGTCGAGGTGGTCCAGGATATAAAATTGCAGATGAAGTTGATAATCCTGTTCAAAAACATGTTGATGGAGCATTAAGTATGGCAAATGCGGGACCAAATACAAATGGTTCACAATTCTTTATTGTATTAAATCCAAATAATTGTAAACACTTGGATAGGAAGCATACAATTTTTGGAAAAACAATAGAAGGGATGGATACAGTAAAGAAAATAGTTCAAGGAGATAAAATGCTCAAAGTAACTATAGAAGAAGAATCAGATCTTATCAAAAATCACACCTTACAAAAACTGTGAGGTTTAGAATCTCAATTGTAATGGCTTCAAACTTATCTTAGAGATTCTATTCTCAAAATACATTTTCATTTCTTTTTTTACTTTCCTTTTTAGACTACCATCATCAAGTTTCTTCTTGTCGATAATAATCACCATTTACAGATAATTTTCTCGTTATATTTAATCAGAAGAACTAATATAAATTTCTCATAAGAATACATTATGCTCTATTTGCACTTGCGATTTAATTTCTTGTTTAACTAATTGATTCTACAAATCAGAAAACAACGGAAAAAGGAATAATTACCTGAATTAGAAATAGAAGAAAGCATTTCAAATATAAAAAGGATTTATTGGTGGCTTGGGGGGGTATTTCGCCCTTTTCTTCACGAGCTATAGAGTTTCGATCCCCCGACCTCAGGATTTCTCATCCCGAGATTTTACTGGCATTCTAGCCCTTTGTTACAAGATTATGAGTCCTGCGCTCTAGCCAGCTGAGCTACCAAGCCATGTTTTATTTTAGTAACTTATTTCTTTCTAAGGTACTCTTTTACTAACTCCTCACCTTTTCCTATCTTATAACTACAAGGAGTGGGGAATCTATCTGATGCTCTTTTTAGTGCATCCAACGCCTCATGATATTTCTCTGGATGGATTCTTACTGTTATCAGTTCTTGTCCAACTTTTACTCTTGCTGCTCTGTCTGTTGACTTTCCGAAAGATCTTCTCATTCCATCCTGTATTCTGTCAGCTCCAGCTACTGCCATCATTTTATTTTCTCTCAAAATGTGGTGAGGATGGATTCTTATTGTCATATGGTAATCGTCTATTCCTATATTTCTTTGCAATTGTCTATTAACAGCTATTCTTGAGGCTTCTAAAGCAGTGTGCCTTATCTGACATCTTTCTTTTGCCACTAGATGGACATGAACTGGAAAATCACCTTGCCTATTTCCAGCATCATAAGAACGTATTCTTGAGTCTGGAACACCTCTCACGAACTTACCTACTCTTGTATTTGCTGGACCTCTTACATGAGTATAACATCTTGCAGGTCTTTTACCCATTTTTCTCACCTTATTACCGTGCAGATAGAGCTATGCGCTCGATTTCTCTTCTCTTCTTAACTGCAACACTTGCTGCATCATTATTTGCAGCAAGAATCAATTCGTCCGCTACTATCTCCTCAGCACTTTTTATATTGTTGAAACTTTTTTGATAAATAGCAGCTGTTATGTATCGTAATGCGAGATCAACTCTTCTAAGAGGGGAAATGTCCACTGATTGATGTGTTGCAACTCCTCCATAGCTTATACGAGTTGTTTCCTCTCGTGGAGCAACATTGCAAATTGCATCAACTAGAGCTTGTACTGGACTTTTTCCCGTCCTTAAGTTAATTATCTCAAATGCTACTTTTATAATGTTTATTGCTCTTTGTTTCTTTCCGGCATTCTTTCCTTTTCTCATTAGTTTGTTTACAAACCTTTCAACTATGTTCATTTCGGCTTTCTTGAATCGTTGATCTTGATATCTGCCGCTTGAATGAGGTAGATACACAGGCTTGAGAGAGATATATCTTCTCAAACCAGGATCATTTACTTCAACTTCTTCGAAATCCCATTTGCCGAAAAGCCGAATTTCTTCGCTCATTTTAGAATCCTCTTTCAACTAATTTAGGCAAGGCATGTTTAGTTTAAAAATCTGATGTTGAAAGACAGAATGATATAAAACTAGTACGACGTTTAATTCTATTAGTTAAAAATGATGAATATCAAGAAAAAAAGAAGAAAAATTTACTTCTTTCATAATTTTAACACTTTAGCTTCTTTATCAACCATGGAATTAATAGTATTACAATTGGCCCAAGCAGTGAATAGACTACCAAATCAACAATCATTTTGGTTTGTGTTACAGGTTCAGGATCATAAAATACATTATCGTATAAGTAAATAAGTGCTACAACTACAATTCCAAACATTATTCTTATTATAATCTTCCACCATTTGTCTACTTTATTCTCAAAGTTTACAAGGTTTTTTTCAAATACATACGCTATTGATACAGTAATGAACAAGGCTAAATATTTCAGATTTTTAATCATATATTCTTTTTCAGCTTGAACTCCTAAGTCGTGTAAGAAGATTATTGGTAATCCAAGTACAACAAGTAGTACGCCAATATATGACATTTTTATAACAGTAGACTGCTTTTCCAAGTGATTCTCAATAGGTTGCTTTATTATAAGATATATAGCTATAATAATCAAACCCAAACCAAAACCCATGAGCACATCTGTAAACCAGTGGACAACTAAATATATTCTTGAGAATCCTATTAACAAGGGTAATATTATGGCAACAGTTATTATTCCCCATTTTGTGATGAAAGATGTTAATACACCCCAAAAAGTAGAACTTATTTGAGCATGACCACTAGGTAAACCGTAGGAAGGCTCACCTGGATCAGCATATCCCCAAGATGTATCGGGTCTGTCTAGACTAAAAGCAGCTTTTGAGGAAGCATTAATTACTGTTGAAGAAACTACTACAAATATAGCTCTGTAAGCTTTCTTTTTATCCCAAGCATAATAAAGAATTAACAGAACACCAATATATATAATGGATTCTCCAAGATAAGTTATTACTTTCATTATTGTTTCTAAGGTACTATTGTCAATATTAAAGAAAAAATCAGCAATTGTTTTATCAACAGGATTAGCTCTGTTAGGATGAGATGCATAAACTAGAACTAAGGCTGCGGTTATTAATGCCACTCCTATTTCTATCATTATTATTACAATAATGTTTTTCTTTTTCATAGTGCTTAGAATTGTCATCACTTGTTGATAAATCTTTTTTGTTTTCTTGACTTAAACGTGTTATTAAAAGTAGGTATATCGTATTATTTTTGTATTGTTTATGTACAAGAAATGGTGTTTAGAGGCACAAGACGAATATAATCAGCAATATCAACATCGAATAAGATTCTGACAATATGTAAATCATTTTTTAGTAGTGATCACCTTACTTAAAGTTACTATAAGCAGGTTATTATTTGTATCATAGTCACACATTTTCTCTGTATTCTTGTTCACAACAAGCATCACTAAGAAACATAACACACAATATTAGTCACTTAAAAGTATCATCATTTTTATCATTGTAAACATAGTCACAATGAAATGTTTTTTGTGGAGTGATTTAGCTAGGTCTAGAAACATTTCTTTGATTCCTTTGAAATTTAATTGATGTTATTAACACTACCAAGACAATCATTCCAGCTCCTATTGCTGTCCACATCTCTGATATAGTTGAGAATATAATCCACTCCAACAGAAAAGCAATTTTTCCTACTTTTTAGCTACAAACACATTGTCAGGGTTTTGCAAGTTTTTTTTATTAGGTTTATATAGCAATCTCTCTTTGTATTAATAGAATGACCCGTGAATCTGTCCTACTCTTACTTTTAAAGTACATGGGATACATAAATGGTCGTGTTATGTTCCAAAAATTGCTGTTTCTTTTGGAAAAAAACTATCATATAATTACGGGTTATGATTTTATTCCTTTCAAATATGGCCCATATTGTCAAGCACTCCAAAAAGATTTACACCGTTTGAATGATTATGGTTATATTGACCATGAAGAACTCACAAAGAATGATAATGAAATTCTTCATCGTTATCAGTTGACGGAAATTGGAGAACAGCAACTATTGGAAAATGAAATCCCTCACATCTATGACCAAGTTGTTCAAGACATATGTTATGATTTCAAGAATTACAGTGTAAGACAATTAGTTGAATATGTTTATGAAAACTATCCTGAATATACAGTACACTCAGAAATCATCGAACAATTTAAACCTAAACCAAAACAAGAAGAATTTACTTCAGCTGATATGCTTCTTAATCATAAACCAATAATTGTACCCTCTTTTGTTAATTGGTTGGATGAAGAGATTAACAAAGCCACAAAAAGATTGGGAATTTCCAATGAACCTCTAGAAAGGAAAGTAGATGACCTTGAAGTTGATGATTTGATAATTGAAATGCTTTATATTGCATACGAAGACATCATGGCTAAAACACAAGAAGTTTCCACACAGCTTATGGTAGAAAACTACAGTGAAGCTGGTGAAATAAATAACAAGTGTTATTTCATTATGGACATTATGGATAAACTTCTTGGTTCGCTTCAGGAAGGCGATGTAATTGGACTATATACAGAATTTGCCAATACTCGGACAAATCTTCAAATGCTTGAAGAGCTCATAGCCCTACATCGAGCTTCTCTACATTCTGATCTTGTGCGATTACTTTTCGAATTCATAGAAGATGTCAGATACCTATTGGATAGTATTGATCATATAGTGTATCTTTAGAAGTTTACACCTTTCTTTTAACCGCTATTTTTCGAAAAAAGAAGAAAAATAGGAGAAATTATTTTATTCATTTTCCTTTTTTATTGTTGCATGCGCAGCAGCTAACCTAGCAATGGGAACTCTAAATGGAGAACAACTAACATAATCCAAGCCAATTCTGTAACAAAAATCTATTGATTTTAGTTCACCGCCTTGTTCTCCGCATATACCTATCTCAAGATTGGGATTGGCTTGTTTTCCTTCATCTACACACATCTTCATTAGACGACCGACTCCTGGTTGATCTATTGTCACGAAAGGATCATCAGCAATTAGGTCCAGTTCCAAGTATCGTGCTATGAGTGTTCCAGTATCATCTCTACTGAAACCTAGTGCCATTTGGTGTAAATCATTTGTTCCAAAAGAGAAGAATTGTGCGCCATTTTCACCACCCGCTATCTCTCCAGCAGTTAAAGCAGCACGAGGAACTTCAATCATTGTTCCAACAAGGTAGTCAAATTCTATAGCTTCTTCTTCCATTACTTGTTTTGCAACCTTATCAACTATTTCCTTCTGATGTTGGAATTCTTTTGAAAAGCCAATAAGTGGTACCATAATTTCAGGCATTACGTCTTTTCCTCTTTTCTTTACTATTGCTGCAGCACGGAATATTGCTTCACTTTGCATTACAGTTACCATCTGAAGAGTGATTCCCAACCTACAGCCACGAAGTCCAAGCATTGGATTTTGCTCATGCATTGATTTTACAACTTCAAGGAGTTCGTATTTGTCCTTCAACATATCTTTTGCTCTTGCCTGCTAAACGTTCTTCATATATCTCTGTTATGAGCTCTTCAATGCTTGGTAGAAATTCATGTAAAGGAGGATCTATAAGACGAATAATAACAGGTTTTCCTTCCGCGACTTCAAATAAACCTTCAAAATCTGCTTGTTGTAGGGGTTCAAGTTTGTCTACTGCGTCTTGTCGTTCTTTCTCTGTTTTAGCTAAAATCATATCTCTAACTAGAGGGATATTATCAAAGAACATGTGCTCTGTTCTGCAAAGACCTATTCCCTCTGCCCCAAATTCAAGTGCTTTTCTGAATTGATCTGGTTTATCAGCATTTGCTTTTACACTAATTTTTGCTATATCATCACACCATTCAAGTATCTTTGTCATACCTTCCGGCAAAGAAGCTGGTGTTGTAGGTAATTTCCCTTTATATACAATTCCATCCGTACCATCTATTGTAATCCATTCACCCTCTCTGATTATCAAACCTTTACCTTTCAATTCTATTTTTTCAACATCAATGAAAATACCACCTCGTTCACTTCCCACTATACATGCTTTACCTATTTGACGAGCAACAATAGCAGCATGAGATGTTAAACCGCCTTTCATTGTTAGTATTCCTTGACTTGCTGCCATGCCATGAAAATCTTCAGGTGTTGTTTCAACACGAACAAGAATGACATCATCACCACGATCAGCAGCTTCTTTAGCTCTATCAGCATCAAAATAAGCTTTACCGCTTGCTGCAGCAGCTCCAGCGGCTAGCCCTGTACCAATAACACTAGCTTCCATTTCATGTTTAATTTGTTTAATAGGAGCATTTGGGTTAATCTCAGACCAGTTTACTGAAGGGAATAAACAATTATCTACATCACTTGGTTGGATGCGCATTATTGCTTCTTCCTTACTTATTACCCCCTCTGTTACAAAATCATGAGCAATTTTTCCTGCAGCAACACCTGTTCTTTTACCATTTCGAGTTTGGAGAATATACATTTTTCCTTGTTGAATTGTAAATTCCATATCCTGCATGTCGTGGTATAGTTTCTCTAGTGTTTTAGATACCTCAAAAAGTTGATTATAAACATCGGGCATAACCTTTGTCAATTCTTCAATGGGTTGAGGAGTACGAATCCCTGCAACTACGTCTTCTCCTTGAGCATTAATGAGATACTCACCATATAGCTTTCTATCACCATTTGAGGGGTTACGAGTAAAGGCTACACCAGTTGCTGAGTCATCACCCATATTACCATAAACCATTGTTTGAATATTTACAGCTGTTCCCAAATCATGGGGTATTCCTTGATGATTTCTATAATCTATTGCACGTCTGGTATTCCAACTACGAAACACTGCGCGAATAGATCTATCCAATTGCTCTTTTGGATTTTGGGGGAAAGATTCTCCCAATTTTTCTTTGTATAGATTTTTATTAATCTCAACAAGTTTCTTTAGTCCTTCAGTAGGAATATCTGTATCAGATTCAACACCATATTCTTTCTTTATTTTTTCAAGTTCTATTTCAAAATGGCGTTTAGAAAGACCCATAACGACATCTCCGTACATATAAATTAGTCTACGGTAGCTGTCATAGGCGAATCTTTCATTATTAGTTGCTTTCGATAATTCCTCGACTGAAATATCATTCAATCCTAAATTAAGGATTGTATCCATCATTCCTGGCATTGAAATCGCTGCTCCAGACCTAACAGAAACAAGTAGGGGGTCATTGTCACCACCTAATTTCTTTCCATTGGTTTCTTCCAATGCGGCTAGAGCTTCGTTTATTTGTTCAGATAGTCCTTCGGGATATTCTTCATTATTTTCTAAAAAGTGTAAACATGCACTTGTGGAAATAATAAAACCTGGGGGAATAGGAAGACCCAGAGAAGTCATTTGAGAAAGATTAGCGCCTTTCCCACCTAAGAGATTCTTCATTTCAGCGCTTCCTTCACATTTCTCTTGACTGAAAAATTTATAGACATACTTATTTTTTATCATATAAGCACCAGTTTATTTCAATATTTATCTTAATTTAATTTAATCGAACTTCATAGTCTGGTTTTTTTAACATTATGATATCGTGGTAATTTTTAAAAAGGCTAGTTACGTTACTTTCATACTTAAAACTGCCTAACAGTATTTGAATCAGTATATTTTACAGAAAAAAGGAATTCTTTCCAAAGATAAAGTTTAACAAAAACATCCGTTTTTATTTTTCATGAAACAAAAACTTATTTTGCTGACGAATGACGATGGAATATTTTCTTTAGGCTTACTTTCTTTGCATAAAGAGCTAAGTAATTTTGGAAAGGTTTTTTGTGTTGCACCTGGAAACCCAAGTTCTGCTATATCAAAAGCACTTACCTTCCACAAACCAATTCGTTTCTCAACCCATACATTTGAAGACGGAACGACAGCTTACAGTACCACAGGTGCTCCAGCAGATAATGTTCTACTTAGTTTTCATCTTCTGAAAGGGAAGCCAGACATAGTTGTTTCTGGTATAAATTATGGGGATAATTCATCTATACATTCTATACTCACTAGCGGTACATGTGCTGCTGCCTTTGAAAGCGCTTTTAGTGGTGTACCAGCTATCGCCTTTTCAGTAGATGTTGAGCACGATATTCAATTAATTGAACAAAAGGGTATTAATTTTGACTATATTGCTATGATTTCAAGTGAAATAGTAAAATTCACACTCGAAAAAGAATGGCCTAAAGATCTAGCATTTCTCAACATTAATTTTCCAACAAATGTTACAAAGCACACAAAAATCTATATCACATCTCCAACTTTGTGTAAATATGATAATTTTATGATTGAAAAAGACGATCCAAGAGGATTACCTTACCTTTGGTTATGGGGAGAGATGAAAAAAACGTTTCCTGAAGGATCAGATACATGGGCGGTCAAACATAAAAATGGGATATCTATCACACCAATAGGTCTCAATTTCCATGAAAAGACAGATCAATCTATGAATCTAACATGTTTTATCCAAGAACAAGTTAAGAATATCCTTACCTGAACCCTTAACTTTTCAACGCCCTTATATATTAATTACATATTATTATAATTGCTAAATTAAATAAGAGCATTTAGCGCCTTAATTAGCAGTACTAAAAGAATCACACTGACTATCCCTAGGTATGTTTAGAATTAATATAATCTCTCAAATACAGCATTTCTTCAGTAGTAGAGAATGTTTGGTGAATAGTTTGTCACGGCTTGAATCCAGAGAATACCAGAACGTTATAGTAAATAAAATCAAAGAACTTGTTTTAAAAAATAATAGTGTTATTTTGGAACTTGATTGTGGAATGGGTAAACGAGTGCTTTCATATCGTTTACTCACAGAGGTTTTTAGTAACAAGAAAATTGTTTTTTTCCTTCAGACTCATTCTTCACTCCAAGAAACAGTGCATTATCTGACTAACGAATACGGTGGTGTTAATGGATTAAGTGTAATCAAAAGTGGTTTGGATAAAAATTATCGTAAATATTTGCTAGAGAACAATCGTGTTATTTTAACTCTTCCCACTGTTTTTTTGAATACTATAAAATCATTCCCTGAACTTGCTGGAATGTTTGAAATTGCAATTATTAATGAAGTCGATGAAATCGTCCGTCGTTTCACACACCGCAACGTTCTATGTGTTCCTTGGAGCAAATTAATCCCATCACTAAAAAATGCTATGTTCATAGGAATGAGTGGTACTTTACGAGATGATCACTTGGTTCTTGATGAGAGTCAGCTTCAACTTAGAAAGGAACTAAGTACTATTAGTGAATTCATTCCTAATAGCGCTCTTATCACCATTGAAGAATTTATAGACACAGACTTGAGAGACTACATCAAATACTCAGAAGTGCGCATATTACCAGTAAAAGACTCGAGAACAGCAGAAGTAATATTGAAACTTACAGCATTAATCGATGAAACTAAGGAAGAGATAATGCATACAGTGAGGGAATTTTCACCCCAAGACTTTCTAAAACTCCAGCAAAATTTCTTTCAACAGCTACCATTTTTATCAATTGAAACTGAATTAGTTGAAAAATTTAATCGTCTTCTTCTTTTAAGAAAGTATGTTTATTCTATGCCAGCTAATACTTATCGCAATTACTTGACGCGATATGGTTTTGATGAGACTGAGCTTCAAGAGCTCCCACCAATTAGTGGAAAAGAAACCATAGTTATAAAAATGGCCAAAAAACACAATAAAACAGCTGTTTTGTGCTCTTTTCTATCAACTGTGAATTCTCTTACAAAGCAATTAGAAAAGGAAAATATAAGAACATTTCAAGTTACAGGCAAAGTTAAGAATAAAAATACAATTATTAATAATTTTAAGGAAGCACAAGAGCAATCAGCTCTAATTCTCTCACCAGTTGGTGAAAGAGATATTGATATCCCTCAAACCGATTTACTTATTGTATATGATTTAGTAAATTCACCGAAAACAGTTTACCAGAAAATGAAACGAAGCCGTGGTGGAAAAGTAGTCTTGTTATTTTATGATGGCACACCAGAACGGAGTAAGGTTAAACAAGTAGTAAGTGAAATTGCTGTACGTTACCCGTGGTCTCTTATTTTCACGAATAACAAGGAATCAGCAAGGAAACTATGAATAACGAAGATACTCTTGATTCATAATCTTTTTAATGTGTCAAAAACCCCTCCACCCGAAGATATGTTCATTTTTACTCTTATAAGGTGTCTCTAAATGGGAAAGAAAATAAAGAAGGCTAATACCAATAAACGTTGGGTTCTTATGAACTCAATGTTTGATGAACTAGGTTTAGTTCGTCAACATCTAGATTCTTTTAATGATTTCATTGAAAAAGGATTACAGTCCGTTATTAGTGAAATAGAAGCAATTGAACCGGAAGACTCTGAGTTTTATGTTGAATTAGAAAAAATAGAAGTAGAAGAGCCAACAGTCCGTGAAGCAGATGGTTCTCAGAGTCCAATTTATCCAATGGAAGCAAGAATACGCAATTTAACTTATGCCTCACGCTTGTTTTTACACATGAAGCCTATCCACAAGGATCCTTTGACGGGTCTTGAAACACCCAGAGAATCCACTAGTGTTTTCATTGGTTATTTACCAATCATGTTAAAATCAAAAAAATGTGCACTCTACAATTTACCTGACGAGTCCTTGATTAAACTAGGAGAGGATCCCAGAGATCCTGGTGGTTATTTCATCATTAATGGCAGTGAAAGAGTTATAGTTACACAAGAAGATTTGGCCCCAAATCGCATTCTTATTGAAAAACTTACGAGTAAGGGGAATGTAACTAGTGAAGGTAAGGTTTTCAGTGTAATTCATGGTTTTCGTGCTCCTGTTAGCGTAGAACATACTTCAGATGGACAATTACGTGTTAGTTTTCCAAGCATGCCTAGAAAAATCTCTTTAATCCTTTTGATGAGGGCGTTAGGTATAGAGAGAGACGACATGATTGCGATGGTTATTAGTCCAACTCCTAAACTACGATCGCGTGTTATGTCTATTCTCATGAGAGAATCTTCTGAGATAGTCTCAACAGAAGAATCACTGGATTATATTGGAAAACGTGTAGCTGTAGGGCAAACCAAAGAATATCGTATTAACCGAGCGATGCAAGTTTTGGATAAATATTTACTCCCCCATTTAGGGAATGACGAAGAATCACGATTGAAAAAAGCCTTTTTCCTAGCTAGAATGGCTCAACGTCTATTAGAATTAGAAAGCGGTGTCCGAACAGAAGACGATAAAGATCATTATGCAAATAAAAGATTGAAATTAGCAGGAGACCTTTTGTTAATGCTTTATCGTGTAGCGTTTCATGCACTATGTAGAGATATTAAATACCAATTAGAAAGAGTTACAGTAAGAGGAAGAAAACCCAATCTTAAAACAGCCGTTAGAGCGGATCTTATTACAGAACGATTAAGACATGCTTTGGCCACCGGTAATTGGACAGGAGGTAAATCTGGTGTTAGCCAACTACTAGACAGAACTAATTACATATCTGCACTCAGCCACCTTCGAAGAGTTGTTAGTCCATTAAGTAGAAGCCAACCACACTTTGAGGCTAGAGATCTTCATCCAACACATTTTGGCAAAATATGTCCAAATGAGACACCTGAAGGACCCAACTGTGGTCTTGTAAAAAATCTAGCTTTACAAGCCTATATTAGCGTTGGTATAGATTCTCAAGAAATTGAGAGGAAATTAGTTGATGATTTAGGTCTTAGTAGAATCGCACCTAAAGATATTGCAGTACCTAGTTCGGAAGTTGCAAAGCTTATTACTAATCCAAATTACTATAAAATTTTCATTAACGGAAGCTTCTTAGGAGTAACAAAAGATGGAATTGAATTTCGAAGAAAAATCACTGATGAACGAAGAAAGGGTAATTTCCATCATGAAGTAAATGTAGCATTCTATGAAGACACAAAAGAACTAATGGTCAACTGTGACGCTGGAAGAGTGCGTCGTCCTCTAATAATTGTTGAAAATGGTTCGCCTCGGTTAACTAAAGAGATGTATAGTTGGATTAAAAGCGGAAAATGGGAATGGAGCGATTTACTCAGAAATCAAGTTGTTGAGTATGTGGATGCTGAAGAAGAAGAAAACTTATACATAGCTATTTCTGAAGATGATCTAAATCCCGACATATCACACATGGAAATAGCACCAAGCACAATTTTAGGAATATGCGCATCTCTTATCCCCTATCCAGAACACAATCGTTCTGATCGTAATGTATATGAGGCAGGGATGGCAAAACAAGCTTTAGGACTATTTTCAGCTAACTACATGCACCGTTTAGATACAAGAGCACATATACTTCATTATCCACAAAAACCGCTTGTTAAAACACATGGAATGGATGCGATACATTTCCAACAACGACCTGCTGGTCAAAATTTTGTTGTAGCACTTTTATCTTATGAAGGATACAATATGGAAGATGCCATCTTAATAAGTAAAGCTGCTATTGAGAGAGGGTTGGGTAGAAGTACGTTCTTTAGAACATATGACGCCGAAGAAAGGAAATATCCTAATGGACAAGAAGATACTTTTGAAATTCCTGATGAAACAGTAAGAGGTTACAAAGATGAATCTGCGTATGTTCATTTAGGTGAAGATGGTATTATTGAACCTGAGATAGGAGTCGATGGTACAAAAGGCGAAGTTTTAATTGGAAGAACAAGCCCTCCAAGATTTTTAGAGGAATATACAGAATTTGACGTCCCCCCTCAAAACAGAAGAGAAACAAGCAAAGCAATGAGACATGGGGAAATAGGTATCTCAGATTTAGTAGTTTTAACCGATACCAATGAAGGTAATAGATTGGTCAAGGTTAAAGTAAGATCTGAAAGAATCCCTGAAATTGGGGATAAATTCGCTTCACGACATGGTCAAAAGGGTGTAATTGGTTTGATAATTCCTCAGGAAGATATGCCATTCACAGAATCGGGTATTGTACCCGATATCATCGTCAACCCACATGCAGTCCCCAGTCGTATGACAGTAGGACACTTGATGGAATTATTAGGAGGGAAAGTAGCATCTCAAAAAGGAGAAGCAATATATGGAACAGCCTTCAGCAATACTCCTCTTGATGAATTACATAATGCATTAAAAGAATCAAATGTTCATCCCTACGGCAGAGAAGTGATGTATGATGGTAAAACAGGTAATAAATTAGAGGGTACAATCTTTGTAGGTTGCCAGTTTTATCAAAAACTTCACCATTTAGTTTCTGATAAAATACATGCTCGCGCTAGAGGCCCCATCCAAATGCTTACTCGTCAACCAACAGAAGGGCGTGCAAGAGAAGGTGGTCTTCGTTTCGGAGAGATGGAACGAGATTGTTTGATTGGTCACGGTACATCAATATTACTCAAGGAAAGGTTGCTAGATGAATCAGATAGAACAGAGGGGTTAATATGTTCTAAATGCGGTTTCTTAGCCATGTATGATAAAAATCGAGATAAATATCATTGTCCAATTTGTAAGGAAGAAACTACTGTTTCTAAAGTTATTATTAGTTATGCATTTAAATTGCTTTTACAAGAACTAATGAGTTTAGGCATAGCTCCACATGTGGAACTTGAAGATATAGCATAGAATATCTCTTTTATCCTATTTTTTTACTTTGTTCTTTTTATCATTAGTAATTTTCTTTAGCAACAAATTGTATTCATCAGATTTGATAGTTTTTTCAACATAAGAACTGATTTTTTCGCCTATCATTTTGGCAAGTAGGTGATAACACATAATATTAGTCCCTCGACTTAAAGATCTTATTTGAAAGTCTTTACACTCACAAAAATTGTTGTCAATAATTAGATAGTTTTTTCTTGTTCCTTCTACTTCCCATAGCTCTATTTCCTCAGTTAGAACTAATTTAAGTAGTTTTTTTTCTTTTAGAACGCGAACTGCTTTTTCTCCTCTTGAGCCAAAAGCAGAAATTATTTCATTTTCAGCTGCTTCAGATAAAATAGTCTCCTTTTTTATGAAATTAAAAATCTCAATAAGGAATTTACTTTCTGAGGAATTTTTGTTTCTCATCCTATTAATTCTTATTTTCATCATTTTATTACCTTTACGGATAAATTCACATTAAAAATATGATTTTTGTAATAAAATTTTGACTACAAAAAAATGTTGACGATATCGTTTAACCTTATTGTTGTATCAATACATCCGCTATGTCAAAAAATCTAAGAACTAGATTCTTGACTTTGTTAATCTTCTTACCATTTCTCCCTATTGCTCTTCCCTTATCTTTGCTGTCAACTGTTATTGTGGCAATTTTACCATTTCTTCTTTCTTGAATAACAATGTTTTTTATTATAATTGGGTGGAAACAATTTTTGATAAATTTAATTGGGTCGGATGAGTGTTCAATGATTTCTACATCTTTTGTAATTAGTTCCTTCAACCTATTAATATTAACCCCCCGTTTCCCAATAGCTAGACCGGCTTTTCCCTCTGGAACCACATAAAGAATCTTATTGTCTTCCTCGTCTATAATACAATCTAAAACAGTTACATTAATTATTCCTTGATAGGTTGTGATATATTGCATTTCTGTTTGTGATATTTTTACGCTAGGCATTTTTTTCATCCATTTTTAGACTTTACCCAATTTTGTGTGTATTGGAGTTTACATTTTCTAGAGTAAAATTACCCTTTTTAGAGATTGTGGTTTCGATGCGCTCTTCCAACTGTACTGGGTATAACATTCACAAATTAGTATTTTAATAATATGTGTTTCCTTGGTTTGTTTATCATTTCTGACATTTCATTCAATAATATTCTGAAAAGAAAGAAGGAATTACTTGTTCCTTGCTAACTCAATTCTATTCAATCGCTTTTAATATATCGCTATCTCCTAACTCATATATTGTTAAAGAAGATACAAAATGTGGTCTTCCACAAACAGCTCCTAAATCCAAAGTTGATCCTTTGTATTCTAATACAGGGATTTCCGAGAGTCCTGCATAGTATTCAATTTCTTCTTTTATGGTTTGTGGAGTATTATTAGCTATTATAACTAATTTAGCTTGTTTATTTAATAAAGCCTTTTTTGTTGATTCAACACCATATGAGGTTTTTCCTGTGTCAACAGCTATTCTAATGCTTCGATCAATGTCCATAATGTACACCAATATTTACTATTATTTCGAGGGTTTTCCTTAAATTCTTAAATATTTTTACTAGTGACATATTTAATTATGTGTTAAAACCTTTTTTAGCTTTTAATGAATGCCTACTTAAATCTCGATAGCGCCTGAAAAGAGAACATCCCAAGCTTTGCTCCATCTTTCAGGATGAGCCACATCAATCCAGAAAACGTTTTTTGGGCACACATATGCCTTAACTTGTTTATCTCTTATAAGTTTAGGAATAATATCACTAGAAATAGATTTTCCCTTTGAATCTGTAAGATAATCCATAATCTCTGGCTTAAAAATGTAAATCCCTGTATTAATATATCCACTTATCTGGGACTTTGAAGGGGTTTCCTCAAATTTTGTAACAAGATTTCCTTCCTCACCAGTATCATCAGTATAAAAAACTCCATAATCAGAATAAAATCCCTTTTCATCAGACCTTCCTGTTGCTTGATAATAGTTACTCACCTTAATTCCGCACAATGTTGCAATACAATCATTACTTTTATCTTTATGAAATTCAATAATACTTGATAAATTAATATTTGTCAATATATCAGAATTCATCACGAGAAAATTATCCGTAATCAGGTTTTTCGCATTAAATATTGCCCCTGCTGTGTCTAATGCGGTTGCTTCGCTTACATAACTTAGATTTAACCCATTCCAGTTTTGCCCAAAATATTTCATTACACGGTTTCCAAGTTTACCTATGAGTAAAACAACATCGATTATTCCATATTTTCCTAGAAGCTCAAGATTGTATTCTAGTAGAGGTTTATAGCCAACTGGAATCATTGCTTTGGGTATTGATTCGGTTATAGGTCTCAGGCTGGCGCCCTCTCCTCCTGCTAAAATAAATGCCTTTATTTTCCTTAGCTCAAATTCTTTTTCTATTAATCGTATGAGAAAATCCTTTATTGACCCAGGGCCTTTTTTCTCTTTGATAGCTCTCCAAATTCGTTCAGGAAACTCTACTGTAAATTTATGAACCATTTTTATTCAACCAAGTAAAGATAGGTTCTTCATTCACAAGATATTCTATCCTGCTTTTTAGTTTTGCCTTTCAAACTGTTGATTAACCAATAGATTTTTTTAATTCCTTTTGTTTCATATTTTAATTTATCTCTTCGGTGATACAACTGTTTAACAAGATATCTTCAACAAAGCATAGTCTTGAACGCCTAAAGAAACAACAAGATATTGCTAATAAATACAACATTAGCTTGGACCAAATTCTCGATTTAAGTGGTGGACAGAATCTTTTCATTCCACCACATCACATACAGAAGATTATAATGAAGGAGATACAATCAATTGATCCTAGAGATAGCTATCCCATCGATTATTATGCATTTATTGATGAATTATCTCGATTCGTAGGTGTGAAACCATCAGCAATTTATCCAGGATTAACCCACAATCAGCTAATTCAAAGAATGATATCAACGATTACAAATCCGAATGATAACATCTTGTTATTATCCCCAGATAAGGAAATCTATTTCCAAATTGCAAACAACCAGCGACTAAACATTGAGACAATTAGTTTAACAGAAAAATTTGAACTAAATGTGGATGAAATACTTGATAAAATTAAGCAAACTAATGCAAAGACACTAATTTTCTCTTCTCCTCACTATCCGACAGCCAATCAATTCGATGAACAACGTTTGTTATTACTCGCAAAAGAAACAGAAATTCCAATAATTGTAGACGAATCTTATGTTGAGTTCGGTAAATATAGCCTTGTAAAACAAGTTCAATACTATAATAACTTGTCAATTGTCAGATCTTTTTCCAAAGCATGGGGATTAGGAGCATTTTCATGTGCTTATTTAGTATCGGACACTTCATCTGTAAATAATTTGAAAGAGAGATATTTTATTGAAGAGATACCACCAACACACCTTTTAGTCACTACTGATGTTTTACGAGCACCCTATCGTTTTGTTGAACTTATTAATGGTTTTATTTCAGAAAGAAAAAGGGTAATTGAACACCTGAAAATGTTGAGTGGAATCAAGGTTTATAAAAGTGACACCAATTTCCTTTTTATACAATTTAAAGAGAATATAAAAACGTTATATGATCAGTTATGTAGTAAAGGTATAATCGTACAAATTTTTGATTCATCTACATATTTCAAAGATAAGGAAAGGTCATTTTTAGCAACATTGGGAGACAACAGTGTTAACGATAGATTCATTTTAGCTTTAATAGAAACACTTGAATCGATTCTTTAACGATTATTTTTCAACCCTAGAGTGACTGTACTTTCTTTTTAAAGCACTTCCACAATCTTGACATTCTTTCATTTTGGTTTGAAAAACACCTCCACACCCTATGCATTTCCAATAGTATTTTCGCTTAGATTTAATCTTAAATAAAGGAGCTTTGAAAGGTATTCCATGGGTGACACAGACGTTTTGCACTGCTTTGTCATCGCTAATTATCACTGATTCAGGATAGTCAAAATAAAGAGCAATAACATCTATATCGTATGTTGATAAATTAGGAAAATTACCAGATTCTTCCGCATACTGTTTTGCTTTAGACAAAGCTTCGGAAGATGGCACCACAAATCTGATTCTATCTTCGGATTCTAGCAAACTCAAAGTTAGATTAGCTTTTGTAGAACGCATTTCTTCTTTTAGGTTAAAGGGTATTAGAAATTTCTCGTTGTCTTTACTAGTCTCTTCAGAAGGAAGTATATGAATAATTACAGTTGAATCAAGAATATACCAAGGAGCATTGTCATTATCATTTACCTTATTATTCATTAACATCATCGGGATCTAGTTTTAACAATTTCTCTCTAACACGTTCTACATAATTATTAGAGAAACGTACAAATTTTACTTTTTTCTCGGATTTTGTTACAGTAATTGACTCTCCACATTTGAGTTTGCAATATATTTCACCATCAATAACAACAGTTCCATCTCTATATTTACTTGCATTAATAACTTTAATTTCTGTTTCAGGAGGAACAACTAAAGGGTAAACCCGTCCTAAGAATGGGCAAATTGCTACTATTGAAAATGCATCAACGGTTGGCATTATTAATGGACCGCCTGCTGAGCGAGAGTATGCGCTTGAGCCGGTTGTACTAGCTACAATTATTCCATCACCATTGAATGTATATAGCGGTTCGCCATTTATTGAAACTTTTAGCGTAATTATTCGACCAGTTTTATCAGGTATAACAATTACATCGTTTACAGCAACAAGATTTGAGCAATTCGTTGCTATAACTGAAAGGGTCGTATATTCCTCATAGAAGAATTCGTTACGCTCAAATTTCTCAATAGCTTTAATCAATTCATCTGGCTCTATTTCTGTCAAAAAACCTACTCTCCCGCAGTTAACTCCTAAAATAGGTAAGTTAATCCAGCGGTTAAGTGTTTTTAAAATTGTTCCATCCCCACCGAAAACTAGAATTACATCGATTTTTTGATTAGATTCATCGAATTGCTCCTTTCCACCATCTAGATTCGAATCGAGGATTACATTATAACCACTCTCTTTTAGCTTATTAAAAGCGTTCAATGCTGTTTTTACAGCTTTTTCTCGTTTTGAACTAGTTACTAGAAAGTAGGAACCGTCTAACATTACTTCGCACCTTGAATCCATAGAAAGCATGTGATTAAAAAAGGTTAGGAAAGAACTATTTCATCCTTCTAAGCTTTGCGATAAAATAGCCAATTGTTCTGTCTTTTCCAGGGATAAAACGCTGAACAGGGAATTCAAATTCTTTTGATGTTTCCATTTTTGAAAAACGGAATCTTTGCTCTATTATTTTAAAATTAAGTTTTTGGATAGCGTAATTAATTACTTCCTCATTTTCTTCTTTTGTAATAGTACAAGTGGAATAAAGTAATTCACCACCTTGTTTTAACAACTTCTTACAAGCAAAAAGGATTGCTTTTTGATAATTAGCACTTGACTGTATATCTGTTAATTTTAAACCAAAAAATAACCGAGGACGCAAACCTAGTGCAGTGCAAGGCGGATCTACTAAAATTTTATTGAATTTCTGCGACCACTCTTTACTCAATTCAATTATGTCCCCTGCAAAAATCGAAATGTTTTGTATTTTAAATCTTTGAATCTTATCTATAAGTTTCTTAAGCCTTCTCTTTGATCTGTCAACAGCAACAATTTTCGCTTGGTCTTTTGTTAGTTCACTTAAATGAATAGTCTTGTTTCCAGGTGCTGCACAGCAATCAAGAATACAATCATTGGGTTTTGGATCAAGATTAATACTAGCTAAATAAGCTGGAAAACTTTGAAAATAGATAGGTAAATGATGCATATCCAATTGTTCAACACTAGGTACTTGAAAGGGCGATAGAATATTTTTTGCTGCTATGCCTTTTTTTGCCTTAAGCATATCTGAGTGATTCATTGAAGAAATTGCTTTAGCAACGTTTATTCCTTGTTGACTAGTAACAACGATTTCATCATTTCTCTTTACCTTGTTAGCTCTTTTAACACCTGGAACAAAAATATCAGAACCCTGATAAATCATCTCCGCTGCTCTATTATCAACTACAATTTGCTTCTGTGTATTAGATAAATCTAGTTCAAATGGTCCTTTTGGTTCAATAACAACTATATTAGGAAAAACTGAATGTTGCTGCGCTTTATAACCACAATTTTCTAGATAATCCAATATCCCCTCAATTTGAGATAAATCATCATACACATGAAGAGTATAATCTTCCATTGGCGTTATTACTTTACGAAGGTAATTCTTTTTAGAATCAGGATCCAATAAAGTAGTTAGATAATTTTGGAGTTCTTCAGAAATTACGGGGAGATTATGCTTCATGCTGAGGTTTACTCACTTTAACAATCTAATTTATGGAATTCAACTCTGTTTGTTGTAGTTTCAAGTATTGCAAAAGTTGCTTCACCAAATAAGTTTCCATAGAGTTCTCCAGGATTTATCAGAATTGTCTTTCCATGTGTTTTTGTCTCTTTTTTGTGCGTATGTCCAACAATTACATAGTCATATAATTGTGATTTTAGTAGAGCTTCAACAATCAAATCACTAGTACCATGATAAAGCGCAAACGTTTTGTCAGCTAACTCTATACGACCAACATACTTAAAATAGTGCCCAATACCCGCAATTAATTCTCTAAGATAGTCTTCATCGCCTAGATTGTTTCCCGCACACACATAAAATCTACCCTTAAAATCTGAAAATGGAACCACACAAAATGGAGAAATAAGATCACCAGCATGTAAAATGGCTTCAATATTATTATCTTTGAAAATTTGTATGGCTTTCTTTAAGTTTTCAAGATTATCATGTGAATCGCTTATAATGCCTATTTTCATATTGATTACCTAACCAACAAAACCTAAGATCGGATTGTCTTCTGGTGCGGGAAGGGAGATTCGAACTCCCGAACCACTAAGGACTAGGACCTGAACCTAGCATCTTTGACCACTCGACAATCCCCGCTAGTGTATTTAGAAAATTTACCTAATGTTTAAATTCTTTTTTGTGTTGAACTTATTTAGTGATTACATGAGCTTCCGTGAATATCTTAAAACTCTCCGCAATAATAACTTATTAGTTGAAATAGATGATAAGACAGATCTTGAATTGTCAATTACGAAACAGCTTCAGATTAATAAAGAGAAAGCTACACTATTTACCAATATTAAAGAATCTAATTATCAACTAATTGGCAACCTGATTACTTCAAAAGACCAACTTGGGAAGATACTCAAAACACAAAATCTTTATCATAACAAGTTTCAAGGGTATGTAAAAAATCCAAAAATACCCGAAAAGATAGAATTTAATCCAACGTTTAAAAATGAAATAACGGTTAATCTCTTTGAACTCCCAATCCCAAAATTTTTCTCTTCCGATGGAGGACGATATTTAACGGCTGGAATTGTTTTTGCTAAATTTCCAAATAGCGAGGAAGTAAATGGTAGTATTCATAGAATTATGATAATAGGTAAAGATAAAGGAGTTATACGTCTTGTACCACGTGATTTATTTCAAATCCATGAAGAAAATTCAAAAAGTGGAAAAGATACTTCAATTGCTATAATTGTAGGTTATCATCCCGCAATAGCCTTATCAATTTCTTTCCAACGACCTTATGGAGAATCTGAATTACCTTTAGCAAATGCTCTCATGAATGGCACCTTGAAAACTGCCAAAACACCTAAGTATGGAATTGAAATTCCTGCTGAAACAGAATTTGTATTAGAAGGGAAAATATCGGCTACAGAACGACACAAGGAGGGACCATTTGTTGACATCACAGGAACAAAAGATACTGTTCGAACCCAACCAACGATCACAATTGAGAAAATATACCATCGTGATAATCCAATCTTTCAAACCATTTTACCAGCTTATGAAGAACATTTTATTCTCATGGGTTTTCCACGAGAGGTGCAAATTTATGAACGTGTATCAAAAATAGTCAAAGAAGTTCATGGTATATATTTAACGGCAGGAGGGTGTGGTTGGTTACATGCTGTAATATCAATTACACCGGAAAAAACTAGGTGCACAAAGAACATAGGACATGCTGCCTTTGCGGCTCATCCATCGTTAAAATGGTGCACATTAGTAGATAAGGATATAGATATTTACAATAGAAAAGCTGTTGAATGGGCAACAATAACACGAGCTGGGGAAGGAGATATAGTAGTAATTAATAGTGTTACAGGTTCAAGTCTTGATCCATCAAGAAATAAAATGAACAATACTACAATCAAAGTGATAGTTGATGCTACGAAGAAAGGAGAACAAAAAATTGAAGAGTATGAAAGAATTATTCCTTTTTAATCAAAATCACTGCTGGAAGATTCAGAAAGAGCAAGTTGTTTAAACACTACTTATATGCTACCTCCTTTGTATAATAGAACTATTGTCATTATGTAGAGCCGTTTTATTTAATATTACTTACATAAACAACGTCACATCTATTGAAAAAGATATATAAAGAAACTTTGAAATTGCCATTAGAGGTTAAAATATGAAAATAATGAATGATTTATCAAACTCTGATCCTGAAGTGGCAGATACACTCTTAAGAGAGTTGAAACGCCAAGAAGAGGGGATAGAGTTAATCCCTTCTGAAAATTACACTTCTCGAGCTGTTCTTCAGTCTATTGGGAGTGTTTTTACCAACAAATATTCTGAAGGCTACCCTAAAAAGAGATATTATGGCGGAAATGAAATCGTTGATGAAGTTGAAATCATTGCCATTGATCGAGCAAAAGAGCTTTTTGGTTGTGAGCATGTTAACGTGCAACCCTATTCTGGATCTCCTGCAAACCAAGCAGTCTTCTTTGCTTTATTAAACTTGAAGGATAAGTTTATAGGCTTTAGTCTTACTTCTGGTGGCCACCTTACTCATGGCAGTCATGTAAACTTTTCCGGAAAAAATTACGCTTGTGTTAGTTATGATGTTAATAAAGAAACAGAAATATTAGATATGGAAAATATTCGCAAATTAGCTCTAGAAGAAAAGCCGAAGATGATTATTTCAGGTTTAACTGCCTATCCACGAGAAATTGATTTTAAGGCTTTTCAGGAAATAGCTGAAGAAGTTAATGCTTATCATTTAGCAGATATTTCACATATAGCAGGTTTAGTAGTAGGTGATGCCCATTCAAGTCCTGTTCCTCATGCAGACGTAATTACAACTACAACTCACAAAAGTCTAAGGGGTCCACGTGGAGCAATTATCATGTGTAAGATAGAGGACAGATTACATGACCTTCATCATCCCAACTCTAAGAAAAATTTGTCGCAACTAATTGATTCTGCGGTGTTTCCAGGGTTACAAGGAGGACCTCATGATCATACAACAGCAGCTAAAGCTGTAGCTTTTGGCGAAGCACTTAAACCTGAATTCAAGGATTATGCTAAACAAATCGTAAAAAACGCTAAAAGTTTAGCAGATGATTTAATGTCTCTTGATATAAAACTAGTGACAAATGGAACAGATAACCATTTAGTTCTCATTGATTTACGTCCAGAAGGCCTAACTGGTAAAGGAGGTCCTATACAGAATGCTTTAGACGATGCAGGAATTACAGTGAATAAGAATACAGTCCCTTATGAGCCTTCAAGTCCTTTCCATCCCTCAGGACTCAGGCTAGGTACCCCAGCTATAACAACTAGAGGCATGAAAGAATCTGAAATGACGGTTATAGCCGAGGGTTTAGCAAAAGTCATAAAATCTAAAGGTGACCCAGAACTAAGTGTAACGGTAAAGGAAAGCATTTTGGAACTCACTAAACAATTTCCACTTTATCCAGGATTATCTATTCTGAAATAAATCTTATTTGTACAGAAATTCTTCTTTTTCTCTTTTCTTCTTTCTTTATTTATTACATTCTTTCTTTTAGCTGTAGATAGATAAACTCCCATATTCCCTTAAACAAACCTTCATTTGAAACATTAATTGAAAGCAGAACCATCTTCTCTGTCATCTTTGAAAGTCTTTCTCCCATTCCTCTTACCATTAACTCGTTTTTAATACCAGAAATAAACATAGTAGATGGTGGTAGAATATCGCTTCCTGGTATGGATAGCCCTATTGTTCCTAGCTTAGGTTCACCCTCATATACATAAATTGAAATTGCATTATCCAAAAGAAAAGCAAACATTCCAAGATCAATTTCATCAACTTGAAAAATTTTCATAATTATTCTATCATCCATATTTTTTAAGAGATTACAAAATAAAAAAATGTATTGGATTGGAAACAACTAAAATTTCTTAACAATAATTAGTATCTGGTACAATTGCATAATTTGTGTAATAGTGCCTTAAACACTCTTTCTGTTTTTTATTATCCCCTGTTTTTTGTAATTCTGCGGCGAGTAACAAGTTTCCAGCTAACATACTTACAGTTGCAGGACCAGACCCTCCAGGAACAGGAGAAATATAACTTGTCTTTGATTTTAAAGCTTTAAAATCCACATCACCAACGAGTTTTCCGTCAAGGAAATTTACCCCAACATCAACAATAATTGCGCCTTTTTTCACCATATCAGCTTTGATTAAATGTGCTTCACCAACTGCTGCTATTAAAATATCGGCTTGACGTGTATGCCTCTCAAGTTGCTTTGTTCGTGAATGGCAAATGGTGACTGTACAATTTTCTTTTAGCAGGAGATGCAACACAGGTTTACCCACAATCATGCTTCTCCCCACAATCACGGCATGTTTACCTTCTAACGATATCCGATAATACTTCAGCAACGCGAGAACTCCCAAAGCTGTTGCTGGAACAAGGTTAGGAATAGCTTTAGCCCAAGCATGAACATTTCCAGGTGATAAACCTTCAACATCCTTTTCAACACTGATAGATTCTATAACCTTATCCGCATCTATGTGTCCAGGTAAAGGTAGTTGGACAAGAATTCCATCAACATTGGAATTAGTATTTAGAGAGTTAATAGTGTTCAATAGATCACATTCATTGATATTCTTAGGAAGCCTTATGACCTCTGAATCAAGACAAAGGGTGGAGAAATATCTTGACTTAATCCTTAGGTAAGATTCAGATGCTGGGTTTTTACCTACCAATATTGTTGCAAGTTTAGGTAGTCGTCCATATTTTTTTTAAAAACCTATACAACGCGGTTTTAAAACCCTCTCTGCATATTCATCAGCAAATTTACGACCATTTATAACAATTGTATCCGAGTCATTAGGTAAGAACATTACATCACCACACATTGCGTAATACGGGAAATACAAGAATATATTAATAGATTCTTATCTAAAAAATTTTGGTTCATTACTGGAAGAAAAAAATGCTTCTTCTAAATAATCACCCAAAAATATTGGTTTGAAATCAAAAGCTTTTTATCAATTATCTTAAGCAAATTTTTAGCCAATATAGTTTAGTGTAGAGGTTCAAAGTTTTTTGGAGTATTAAAATAGAATGAGCTCAGAAGGATATAAAACGATAAAAGGCATCCAATTCGGCCTTTTAAATCCGGATACAATCAGGAAAATGAGTGTTGAACGTATTATTACTCCCGACACCTATGATTCTGATGGTACTCCGATTACATCTGGATTAATGGATGGTCTTCTTGGAACCATTGATCCAGGTCAAAAATGTAAAACTTGCGGAGCGAGAGTAGGTTCTTGCCCTGGTCATTTTGGCCATATTGAATTATCCCGTCCTGTTATCCATGTCGGTTATAATAAATTAATTTACAAAGTGTTACGCTCGACTTGTCGAGCATGTAGTCGTATAGTTCTAGATCCTGAAGAAATTAAAGAAATTCAGGAGAAAATGAATGATTATGAAATGCAATGGGGTATACAAGATTATGAACTTGTTGAAGAGATTATGAAGAAGTCTGCAAAAAAAACAATTTGCCCCTACTGCAGCGAACAACAACATAAAATACGTTTAGAGAAACCATCAACCTATTTTGAAGAAATTGATACGGAAACAGGACAGAAACAGATAAACAAACTTTCGCCGTTAGATATTCATACTTGGTTTAAGGAAATTATTAATGAAGATTGCAAATTATTAGGAATAAATCCAAAATATGCTCGTCCTGAATGGATGGTATTTGGAGTTCTGCCAGTTCCACCAGTTAGTGTTCGTCCTAGTATCACTCTTGAAAACGGAATAAGGTCAGAAGACGATTTGACACACAAACTTGTGGACATTATTAGGATTAATCAACGTTTACTTGAGAATAGAGAAGCAGGTGCCCCTCAGTTAATTGTTGAAGATTTATGGGAGTTATTACAATATCACGTTAGTACCTATTTTGATAATGAAATTAGCGGTATTCCTCCCGCTCGTCACAGAAGCGGAAGGGCTTTAAGAACGCTTACTCAACGTTTAAAGGGGAAAGAAGGACGTTTTAGAGCTAATTTAAGTGGAAAACGAGTAGATTTTAGTGCAAGAACGGTTATAAGTCCAGATCCTTTGTTAAGTATTAACGAAGTTGGAGTACCAAAAAACATTTCTGAAATTCTCACAGTTCCTGAAAGGGTTACTGAATGGAATATTGAAGAGATGAAAGAATTAGTTATGAAAGGACCTCGTTCTTTTTCAGGAGCAAATTATATAATACGTCCAGATGGTAGAAGAGTAGACCTACGATATGCTAGAAATCTGCAAGCGGTTGCTGATTCTCTTCAACCCGAATTTATTATTGAAAGACATCTTCGAGATGGTGATATAGTTCTCTTTAATAGACAACCAAGTCTTCACCGTATGAGTATAATGGCACATGAAGTCAAAGTAGTACCGCATAAAACTTTTCGTCTTACACTTCCAGTATGTCGTCCTTACAACGCAGATTTTGATGGCGATGAGATGAATCTCCATGTCCCTCAAAGTGAGGAAGCACAGGCAGAATCAAGAATATTGATGAGGGTTCAAGAACAAATCAGCACCCCTCGTTACGGTGGTCCTATTATTGGTGCTATTCAAGATTTCATTACTAGTGGCTTTTACCTTACACGAAAGGAGTCATGGTATACAAAGAACGAAGCATCTCAACTTGTTACGGCAGCTGGCTTGGATAAGTTACCTAAAGCAGATAAAAATCCTACTCACAATCCAAAGTGGAAAGGTAAGACTCTATTTAGTTTACTTCTACCAGAAGGCTTTAGTTTCACAATGCGCAACAATTTGTGTCAAAAGAACGAAAAGTGTAAAAGGACGAAATGTCCAAATGAAGCTTATATTCTTATAAAAGATGGGAAATTAATCTCAGGAATCATTGATAAAAAAGCCTTTGGTGCTGAAGTTCCAGATAGCGTTCTACATAGAATCCTTAAAGAATATGGATCAGATAGAACAAGAGTATTTTTAGATAGTGCTACAAGAATGTTAACCACAAATATCACTCTACGTGGTTTTAGTTTAAGTGCAAGTGATATTGATATACCAAAAGATGCAGAGAAAAAAATTGATGGTATATTATCGAAAGCAAAAGAGGATGTACTTAGTATAATCAAACAATTTGAAGATGGTACTCTCGAAAGACAAGCGGGTCGAACCGAAGAAGAAACACTTGAAGCTAGAATAATGGAAACTCTTTCCAAGGCAAGAACTGACTGTTCTGATGTGAGTGCAAGTTATCTTCATTCTGAAAATGAAGCTCTAATCATGGCAAAAACAGGGGCAAGAGGTAATATGTTAAATCTTGGCCAAATGAGCGCATGTGTAGGGCAACAAGCTGTAAGAGGACAAAGAATCAAAAGAGGTTACAGGGATAGGGTTCTTCCATTTTTTAAGCAGGGAGACTTATCTGCAGAAGCACATGGATTTGTTGACAGTAGTTTTAGAAAAGGACTCAACCCTATAGAGTTCTTTATGCATGCATGTGGTGGGCGAGAAGGTCTTGTGGATACAGCTGTTCGTACATCACAAAGTGGTTACATGCAAAGAAGATTAGTAAACTCCCTTCAAGACATTTCATCTTGTTATGATAATACAGTACGAAATGCAGCAGGTGAAATAGTTCAATTCATTTATGGTGAAGATAACGTTGATCCAGCAAAGAGCGACCATGGAAAAGCAGTCAATGTCGGCATCATTGTGAGCAAAATACTTGATACTGAAGCTCCAGAACCACTAACTGAAGAAATTGAGGAGAAATAAAAAGATGTCAGAGCATTTAGAAAAAGCCCAGATTACAAAGAAAATAAGCGACCTCCAAAAAAAGAAAGTTGTTCCAAACACGATTATTGAGGAACTGAAAAGTGAACTGAAAGGAAGAGAGCTTACTGCAAAACAACTCGATATGATAATTAAAGAAGTAATTAACAGTTATGAATTTGCTCAAATCGATCCTGGTAGCGCTGTTGGAACAGTTGCAGCTCAATCAATAGGTGAGCCAGGGACGCAAATGACACTTCAAACCTTCCATTATTCTGGTGTAGCTGAAATGTCTGTTCTCAGAGGTCTCCCTCGTTTGATTGAGATTCTAGATGCGCGAAAAAACCCCAGTACCCCTACTATGAGAATTCATCTTGAATCAGGAGCAGAGAAAAATGAAGAATCCACAAAAAATGTAGCACGACGGATTGAATTAACAACAGTGAACAAAATTGCACAAAGTATTACACATAGTTTCTCAGAGGGAACAATTACTATAAGACTCGATGAAAAATTAATGTCCAACAAAGGCATTGAAACCGAGACTGTTGTTGATAAAATTCAACTCAAAAGAAAAGATTGCAAAGTTAAAGTTGATTCTGAAGATAGTTTTAATGTTGTTATTACACCTCAAAAGGAGCTTAAGTTTAGTGAACTACCTAAATTAGCAGAGAAAATTCGTGAGATTCCAATAAAGGGTATTAAAAACGTAAACCGAATAGTGATAATGAAGGATAAAGAAGGAAATTACTTTCTACAAAGTGAAGGAAGTAATTTTAGTGAACTTCTAAGAATTCCAGGTGTTGACCCAACAAGGTGTTACACAACAGATATTAATCAAATAGCAGAAACACTAGGTATTGAAGCGGCAAGAAATGCGCTAATTAGAGAATCATTATTTGTTATGAAAGAACAGGGTCTTGACGTTGATAGTCGTCACGTAATGTTGAGAT